>JAUWKK010000131.1 GCA_030614245.1 Planctomycetota bacterium
ATCCGCGGTTTCATAAGACATGGAAAGGAACGGCAACCACGGATGAACGCTGATGAACGCTGATTATTAAGAATCGGCATCTGTGTTTATCTGAGTTCATCCGCGGTTTCATAAGAGATGGGAAGGAACGGCAACCACGGATGAACGCTGATAAGGAAGAAACACAATCTGTGTTTATATGTGTTTATACGCGTTTTCATAAGAGACGGAAAGAAATCAAACCACAGATGAACGCTGATGAACGCTGATTATTAAGAATCGGTATCTGTGTTTATCTGTGTTTATCCGCGGTTTCATAAGAGACGAACGGAAAGGCAACCACAGATGAACGCAGATGAACGCTGATTATTAAGAATCGGTATCCGTGTTTATCCGTGGTTTCATCCGTTCCATACATCAGGGAACTGACAGCTATCGGGGAATAGTCATGAAGGCAACACGACGTGTGACAGGAAAGAAAGTTCGACGGATACTTGCGTTCTCTGCCGTGGTCTTCGTGCTGGCGGCCGCGCTGCACGAAGCCGCAGGCGGCGAGCCCGCCCCTGCAAAGCAGGCTGAGAAGAATGTGCAGCAGAAGCCGCCCCCGGAGCAACCGGCCCCACCAGGGCCGTTCCTGCCTGGGCTGCCCGTGGAGAAGCGCAAGGATATGAACGTCACCGACGTGAGCGTCAAGGGCACCATCGAGGGCGAGAATATCACCTTCGCGCTCGGCTTCACGGTCGAACTCAAGAAGAACAAGATGGAAGTGCCGCTGGTGGCCGGTGACGTCGTACTCGACGTGGTCGAATCGCCCGAGAAGGGGTATCGCCTGCGGTACGATCACGAGAAGCGCACGTATTACATGTCGTGGGCGAGACGCGGAACGTATGAGGTGGCGGTCACCTTTGCGGCGCGTCCCAAGAGGTTGCCCGGCGACCAGTGGCGGGAGTCGACGTTCACGATTCCATCGTCGAACATCCGAAAGCTCGAGGTCACCTGCGACCGCACCGATCTCGAGGTAGTCTTCCCCGGTGCGCTGCGGCTGACGCGCGAGCTGAAAGACGGCCGGCTTGTGATCGCGGCAATCCAGGGGCCGGGCCGCCCCTTCGCCGTCCGCTGGAAACCGCAGGTCGCCGAACTCGATGCCAAGCTCGTCCTGTCGAGCGAGGCGAATACAATCGCAACTGTCAGCCCCGGCGCGCTGAACATGGACACGCTGTTCGGTTTCGATATCTCGCAGGGCAAGCTGACGGAACTGACTTTCTCGGTCCCCAAATCACTGAGCATCTCTCAGGTGCGGGGCCGGCACATCCGCGACTGGACACTGACAACGGCTTTGCCTGACGACACGCAGACGCTGTCTGTCATCTTGAACCGGCCCCAGACGAAGGATTACGCATTGCAGGTGCTGTCCGAGATGGTACTGCAGGAGTTCCCCACGAAGATCTCCGTGCCGGTGATCGAGCCGGGCGGCGTCCGAGCGGGGGGCTTCCTATCGATCGGCACGAACAGCGCCATTCATCTTGTAGTCGAGAAGACCGGCGGTCTCACTCAGGTCGGGGAGGCCGGATTCCCCCGCATAATCCTCGACCGCACCCACCCCCGCACCGCGCCCAGGGGCAAGGCGTTCTATTACATGCACGCGTCCATCCCCTACCAGATGACCCTCTCGCTGGACGACATCGTGCCGTCGTATGACGCATCCGAGCGTATTGCGATCAACGTCCAGGAAGATGATCTGACGGTGGACGTCGCGATTGAACTGGACGTGCGCGACGCGCCCATCCGGAACGTGATCATCGAGGTGCCGTCCGGCTTCTCCGTCGCCGACGTCGCGGGCAAGCAAGTGAAGAAAGACGACTACAGCGTCGTGGACGTCGAGGGCGACGCGAGCATTCAGGAAGTTCACGTGAACTTCGTCAAGCCGCTGCTGGGCCGCACGGTGGTAACGATGCGTATGGAGATCGGCAAGGGCCCGCTGGGCCGGGAGCAGCGCATCGAGAAGCTCTCCGTCCGCGGTGCGAAGAACGAGCGCGGGTATGTCGTCGTCGTCGCCGAGAAAGGCGTACGGCTCGATACCCCCGCCGTCAAGAACCTTCGCGAGGTCCACACCGGCTCCGTGCCGATGCGCGTGGCGAACGCGCAGTATGCCTATCGCTTCCGGGAGAAGGGCTGGTCGCTCTCCCTGGCGGCCGAGAAGAAGCCCGCAGAGATACGCGTCGAGGCATTCCACTGTATATCTCTGGGCGACGGCGCGCTCTACGGCAGCGTAGTAGTCAACTATTTCATATCCGGAGCACCGGTTGATGAGTTGCACTTCACGGTGCCCGATCGGCTCCAGAACGTGGAGTTCGTGGGGAGCGACGTCAGCCGGCCGACGCGAAACGGCGACAAGTGGACCGTCAAGCTGCAGCGGAAAGTGATCGGCGACTACAACCTGGCCGTCACGTACATGCAGCGCTACAAGGACGGCGAGAGCATTCTCGTCGGCGGCGTGGAATGCGATCGGATCGAGACGCGCACCGGGTATATCGCCCTCGCCAGCAGCCGCAATCTCAGGCTGACGCCGGATGAAAAACTCCAGACCAGCCTGCTCGAGATCAACCGCGACGAGATCCCGACGAACTACCGCCTGCTGGTCAGCGCGCCGATGCTGAAGACCTACAAGTACGTCAGCGCTCCGCACAACCTGGTGCTGAAGGTGGATGCATACGAACGCGAATCGCTGCTGCCGGTAGTCGTCGAGGTGATGGGCCTTCGCTCGAGGGTCAGAGTGGGCAAGGACGGCACCGCCGAATCCGAGACGCTCATCCGCTTCATGGTCAAGAATACGTCCAGCCAGTTCCTCTGCGTCACCATGCCGAAGGATGCCCGCGGCAACCCCGTGAAGCCCTGGGCGACGCGCATCATCGAGAGCGATGCGAACGGCAGCGAGAAGGCCGTGCGCGTGACGGCATCATACGACAAGGCGAAGGGCCTCCACATGATACCGCTGAGGCGCAACAGGGATCCGAACGTGCCGACCATCGTCGAGCTGGAATACGGCCAGGAGCACGAGAAGCTGCGCTGGGCGGGCAAGTTCTCCCTGGCGGCCCCCAAGTGCCGGATTCGATGCACTTTCGCCAACTGGGACCTCGCCGTGCAGAAGGACTGGTCGATAATCGCCAGCCCCGATTTCAGCGGGAATATGTCCCCAATAGAGCGTGACGTGAGCCGGGGCGACCTGTGGTCGTTGACGAGCAGCGTCGGCGAGGCCTGGGGCTGGGCGCTCTATCGCGGCATCAGCGAGCAGGCGAAGTTCATGGTCGGCGGAACGGCGCTTGTCATCCTGCTCCTGGCTTTCCTCCTATGGCGGAGAGCACTTCCGGTGGTGTTCCCGGCTGTGCTCCTGGCATGCCTGCTGGGAGTTGGCGGCGTTGCCGCCGATGGATTGGGCCGCGTCTACGGCACGAGCGCCGAGAACGAGCTGCGGACCATCGAGTTTAAGCAGGTGCTCAACGTCGACGACGAAACTCCGCTTGCGCTGTCGGCATTCGTGATCCCGTCGTGGCGGCGGAATGCCGCTCTCGCCGAGGTTGTGATGATCGGAGCAGCAGCTCTCGTCTGCTTCGTGCTGGCAGCTTCCTTGCGGCGCAGGCCGAAGACGCGCAGGCTGCTCGCGGCTCTCGGAATCGCCGGATCGATTTACACGGCGGCGCAGTTCCCCGACGCCGCCGTCGTGCTCGCTCACGTGTTCACATGGGGCGTACCCGCGCTCATGGCCGCGTGGTTCGGCGTGAGGGTGATGCTGATGCGGCCGGTGCCTGCGCACGCCGCAGCAACCGCGATGCTGCTGATAGCGGCCACGATGTTCGGAGGCTGCAAACTAAGCTCGGCCATCAGGCCAGTCGCAAAGGGCGATACGCTGAGAACGGCCGAATATACGCTGACGGCGGAGAAGGACTCGATGGCGATAGACATCCACCTGAGCCTCGACATCGAGAAGCCGGTGCGTTTCGCCATCGTCGGCAGCAACGCTATTCTTCTCTCGCCCGAGCGCATCTCTAATGCGGTCTTCGTCGAGCCGGAGGACGGCCAGTATTACGTGCACGTCAAGAAGAAAGGCTCGTATGATATCGATCTGAAGTTCCTCAGCCCGCTGCCGAAGGCCGGCGAAGATCAGTCGCGGCTCTTCAAGATGCCAGTTCCGATGGCGCTCACCAGCCGCGTTAAGCTGATCGTCCCGAAGCCGGGCATGCTCATCGAGGCGCCGACAGCCATCCGGCTCACGAAGCAGGAGGATGACAAATCGACGACCGCCCGCGCGATCCTCGGCCCGGGAGATCATATCCTGTTCAGATGGCGCCCGAGGGCTCGACAGGTCGAACTCGAGACGACGTCTTTCATCGCCGAGATATCCAGCCTCATCCGCTTCGATACGGGCCTCGTCCAGGGGCGCCACCGCATACAGTTCAAGATCAGGCAGGGCGAACTTAAGGACATCAAAGTGCGCGTGCCCGACAACATGACCGTGACGTCGACCAAAGGTGCCGACCTCGGCACGTGGCGATTCGACCCGGTCAGCCACATACTCGAAGCCCGTCTCGCCACACCGGCGAGGGACCTCTACGTATTGAACGTCGTCACGCAGATAACCGCCGAGAGTACGCCCTATGAGGTATCGGTCGCCACGCTGACAGTCGAGCAGGCGGTCCGCCAGCGCGGCACGCTGGGGCTCTTGACGAGCTCCTCGGTGTATCTCACCATCAAGAAGCATCCGCAGAAGATGAACGTGGACGACTTCTCGCGCGACTCAGCGGCTCTGATTAAGGCAATAAGCGGCGCCAGGGCGGGAGACGTCCGCCACGCATACCGCACGAACCGCGCCGACGATCTGCTTCAGGTGCAGGTCAACGAGGTCACGCCCGAAATCCGCACACTCGAAAACACCGCCTTCTCCGTCGAGGACGACCGCCTCGTGCTGAACGGAGAGCTGACCGTCAACATCGCCAAGGCCGGGATGTTCTCAATCGACCTGAAGATGCCCGACGGCTACGACATAGACTCTCTGGGAGCCGCGCAGGTGAGCCACTGGGACGAAACCACGGCCGAGGGCGGACGCAT
Source organism: Planctomycetota bacterium (assembly GCA_030614245.1). Lineage (GTDB taxonomy): Bacteria > Planctomycetota > PUPC01 > JABMSA01 > JAUWKK01 > JAUWKK01. The sequence goes on from JAUWKK010000131.1 coordinate 5,083, forward strand.
CGTCCGGGTTCACTTCAAGACAAGGCTGGTGGGGCAGGTGCCGCTGAAACTGGCACTCAGCCGACCGGTGGCCGGCCTGCCCACCGAAATACCCGTCCCAAGAGTGCAGGTCGTCGGCACCCTGAAACATACCGGCAAGATCGTCTTCTCCGCTGAACGCGGGCTGCGGCTCACTGTTGCCACCCGCAAGGGTGTCAGCGAGTTGAACCCGGTCGATTTGGGCATCCGCACGCGCGGAGCGCTGGCCTTCAAGCTGCTCAAGCCCGATTGGGAGATGGTGCTGAACACCGAAGTGATCGAGGCGCGCGTCAATGTGAGCTTCCTGCACGTTGCAAGGATGACCGACGGCAGGGTCGCGCACACGCAGTACTTGAGATACAGCCTCCACAATGCCGGCTCGAAGATGCTCGTGGTCAAGGTGCCCGCAGGCGCGGTAGGGCTGGAGATCACGGGCCCCGAGATCGCCAGAACGGAACTGACCGATCCGGACGCGGGACTATGGACCGTGGAACTGGCCCGCAAGTGGTTCGACCGCCCGTACCCGCTGCGTCTCGATTACGAAACGCGGTACGACCGTGCAGCCGGCGAGGTGAAACTGGAGCAGGCCGGCGCGCGGGACGTCGCAATGCAGCGGGGGCACGTGGTGGTCTATGCGACCGACAGGATGCAACTGGCAGAGCAGACCGTCGGGCAATCGCTGCAGCCGGACGACGCCCGCGGCATTCCGCGCAAGTTCGGCGCCGGCGACCTCTCGAATGCCGCGTTCTGCTACAGTTCATCCATGCCCGACTACGAACTTGTCTTCACGGCCACGCGCCACGATGCCGCGGACGTGCTCGAGGCCGAAGTGCTCAGAACGACGCTCCTGACAGTCGTCAACGAGCTTGGCGAAAGCATCAATCGCGTGCAGATGCAGCTACGCGTCGGCTCGAAGCGCCACCTGGAGGTTCGCCTCCCCGCCGGGGCGACGCTCTGGGCGCTGCTGGTCAACCGTGGTTCAGTTGTTCCGTCGAAGCGGCTGGATAAGGACGGCGCCGAGGTACTGCTCGTGCCGATGCCCCAGGCTCCATCGGGCGACGTGCCGGTAGAGATCGACATGGTCTATGCCGTGCCCAGGGCCGATCAATGGCGGCCCGAAGCCCAGGCGTTCACCGGCCCGCAGTTCGACCTGCCGCTCAAGAACGTCGATTGGCAGCTCTACCTCCCCGAAGTGTTCGACTATTACGATTTCGATGGATCGCTTACAGAAGACGAAGACGTGGTGAAGCGGAAGATCGTGCAGCACTACAACATCGACGCGTATCAATCCCAGGTGCGAAAGAACAAGGCCGCCGACCTGAGGAACGCCATCAAGCTGCAGAAGCGGGGCAACGACTTGGCCGAGCAGGGATTCCAATACGAGGCCAGGCAGGCGCTCGAATGGGCATACAACTATTCGCAATCGGACGTCGCACTCAATGAAGATACAAGAGTCAATCTGAGGCGCCTCAAGCGCCAGCAGGCGGTCGTCGGCATTGTCGGCAACAGGGATCGCCTCCGGCGGCAGACACGCGGTATGGGTGCGGGCGGCAAACAGGCGCCGCAACTGGACCTCGGCGACCGGTTCAACCAGGCCCAGGCCGCACGGCTTCAGAGCTCTCTGAGCAAGGCCGATAGTGATAACCTCGGACTCATCACGGACCGCGTGATCGAGGGGCAGGAGGCGGCGGCCGGGACTATGTTGCAGTTGCTCATCAACGTGCCGATCGGGGGCAGGCTCATCCGATACAGCCGCCCGCTCATGGTGAAGAGCAATGACGACATGTGGGTGTCGTTCAAGGCCGAGAAGGTGATGCGCCCGCGAGATCAGAAGGGCTGGCTCTGCCTGGGTGGGCTGTTCGTGCTGGCATTCGCGGTGATCTCGATCGGCTCGTGCGCGAGGCGCAGATGCGTCATCCGCCCGCGGCCCGCCAGGAACGGCATCCCCGCACGGCCGACCGCTGAAGATCGAGAAGATATCGAGGAGTCCGCCTCAGGGGGCAGGCTCCCAGATGATGAGCAGCAGAATGCCGAAGGATCAGCGGAAGAAGAAAGGAAGCCCGACGAGAACGGCGTCGAGGGTACCGACTGAAGAACGGACCGTTTAACTTAAGGAGACTTTACAATGGATCGAAGAAACACATTCGTATTTGGCGTTTTTCCAGTCTGTCTGATGGTGCTTGTCTTCGGTGTTGGGTCAGACGCTGCTGAGACAACCTCTCACTGCATGCAGGTTAACTGGGGGGCGAAGACGGTAGAGAAGTCTGTGCCCGTCGTCCAGTTACCCGGCCCGGGCCCTGAAGTCCCGGCTCCACCGCGCACCTTCGAAATCGACGTGGAGC
>JAUWKK010000263.1 GCA_030614245.1 Planctomycetota bacterium
GACGCGGCCGGCGTGCACGACGCAGCCGGGCTCGGTCTGCTTGACCAGGCCGAGCCAGTGAGGCGGCTGCCCCGCCAGGGGTATCGATCTTTCGGCCTCCTTTTCGTCCTTACGGTGCTTCTGAAGCATCGCATCCAGGTTTGGCGTCCTGCCCAACGTTCGCCATCGCAGATCAAGCCGCTGGCCGCGGCGGTCTGTGAAAGCGCATCGGCCCGGTTCGCCGAACTTCGACGCTAGAGCCAACTCCCAGTCCCCCGGATGGTCAAATCCCAAGCCGCGCCAGGATGTGTGCGTCATTCTCATTGTGCGCTCGCGGCCCGCCTGCCGGGCGGGCACCGTTAATCTTCTACCAGAACCCCCACGGTGGCCCGGCGGTCCCCGTGATGGCGTAGTACAACCAGAAGGTCAGCATCATGATACAGCCGCCGGCGAGGTCGCCGACTACAACGCCGAGCATCATCGGACGGACTCGCACGTACTGCCCGGGGCCGCCCAGCTTGGTGACCGCCGCTTTCAGAAGCCAGCCCAGGAAGAATGAGGCGCCGTATTTCCCAAGCGTCCAGGATGCGAACCCCAGGAACACAACCGGATGCAGCGGCCACCACAAGTATCGCAGCCGCATTGCACTGCAACCGATCACCAACAGGAAACCGATTGCAACGGCGAGAAAGAACCGGCTGTCCGGCCGGATATTCATGAGCCGTTCCCAGCTTGTGTACTGATTCACCTTCTCCAGCTCTCCCGACAAATTCAACTGCGTGACGGCCGTTGTACCTATATCATAGATGGAGCAGGAGTAGCCACCGCCCAAGGTAAACGCTGCTTCATTGTAGTCCGCCCATAACGTCAATGGTGCTGCGATCACAAACGCCAGCACGAACGCAATCGCGAGCATCAATCCCCCGCGCCCTGACCGGTGGCCCGTATCGGCGGTAACCTTTAGACCGTTCACGGCAAACGGCATCAGGCACTCGAATGGGTCACCCGAAAGGAGAAACATGAGCAGGCCGAGAATGACAATCGCCTTGGGGCCGAGCGTTGTGAAGCCGAACAGCCCCACGAGAATGCCGGGCATCAACCATGTGGGTTTGTAAAAGAACGTTCCGCATTCGGCGTTCAACCTGGCCATGACCAGGAACATCAGCATGATAAGGAAGACGCCGAGCACCGCCAGCGGCCACTCCAGGCCGACCGCAACGAGAACCCCGATCAGGGCGGCCATGCTGAGTATCAAAGCCTGTAAAGCCAGGACGCTCGAGCGCTCGGTCTCGGCTTCGGGGATGAACGTTACGGCCTGTTTGAGCGTCACCCAGTAATAGCGCCGGCCGATGTAGACGAGCATCAACGCCATCGCCAGGAAACTGCCGAATGTCTGCCACTCCCTGTAGCCGCCGGTCAGATAATTTCCCGAAATGTCCATGCCCATGCTGATCATCACGTACATCGCGATGACACCAAGCCCGTTCGTGATGCCCAGACTGAAACCGATGTCAGAAGCCAGCAGGAACGTCAAGCCGACACATGCCGGATAGAGCCGGGGCCCGGCGAAATACCCCGCCAGCGGGGTGCTCATGAACTTCGGGAACCGTTCGTTCAATACAGAAAAATCGAAACTCAGCGGAATCTGGATGCTGTTTGGGAACCACGCATACAGGCCGTTGACAAGCTGGATAGTCAGCGGAATCACCAGCCCGAGCCAGAACAGCTTATTCTGAAGAATCTTCGTCCGCCCGTTCTGGTCGCATTCCAGCAGCGATGTGGCCAGCGCGGCCAGCGGATAGCGCAGCCGTTCGCGCCGCGCCCACTGGCGATGCACCAGCACGCTGAGGCTGATCACAGCCAGCGTCGTCAAGATGATGATCCCGCCCCAGACCAGCAGCGGCTCCCCCCAGGCATGCCACGGCACATCGGTAATCGAGATGGGATTCCCCTCGTCGCCCATCGGCGTTACGAAGTTCCCGACTACTTCCTCGCTGTAGACGCCCCTGTTGGCCAGCAGCGCCGGCGGGGTGTACTCGAGAATCTTCGTCCTCTGCCAGTCCGGCTGGACCTGGGCACGGAGAATGGGGTATACAAGAGTAGAAGGGAAGACCCGCAGGAGCCCGGCAGAGGTGATACTGCACCCGACCAGCAGCAACGCGAGGATCAGTGCGATTTCCCTCGGGCGCTGCCGCCAGCTCGAGCGCAGCTTGCCCAACAGGGGATTCACCACGACCGCGAAGAAGATCAGGAGTCCGAAAACGCTCAGAGGCAGATGACCGCGCACCAGGCCCGGAACATTCAGATAGGCCTCGCAATAGTGGCCTCCGGCCGCCATAACGACTGCGGCAATCAGGCCTATGATAATCGCTCGTAAGGTCATCCGTCCTCTGGGTTCAGATTTCTCTTTGAAACCGCGGATAAACACAGATACCGATTCTTAATTATCAGCGTTCATCTGCGTTCATCTGTGGTTGCCTTTTCACACACCTATCTCAGAGAAGTCGCCACACGAGAAATCGTCTGCTATTTCTTCTTGGTTCGAATCGAATCCGCGCCGTCTGTGAGCCATTCGAGATTGAACCGGGCGAACATGATGCTGTCGTATACGCTGCGTCCGCCTCTGCCGCATTCATACAGCGAACCGACGCTCATGTCCGGCAGGACGCACAAGTCTGAATAGGCCGCCCGCTCGGGTTCCAGCACCTTCCCGGCGTTCCACGTCTTGCCGTTGTCGAAGCTTCGCTTGAGGAGCATGTCTATGTCGCCGTTATCAGCCTTGGAGTTCTTTCTGGCCTCACAGAATGCGAGGATCGTTCCCTTGTTAGTCACGGCAAGTGCCGGGATGCGGTATGTATTGTAACCACCGCCGTCCCCGCGCGCATAGACTACCTGGTAATGTATTTCCATGCCTTTCCCTTCGCCGGCTTGCGCCTGGAGTAGGGGCGGTTCGCGAACCGCCCCTGCATCAACAGTCCGCTATTGTAGCCACCGCTCTCACGGGTGCAAGCATTTTCCTGGAAACATCATCGTGACGCGCCGCTCCCCGGCGGTCCGAGACCTGGCTCCACTTCATTAGCCCTTGACCGAATCTGACAATCCGCTATCATTGTTCTCGTCTGTCGTGCTGTACTCGCGTTTTTTGGATAACCGGGAGAATACTGATGACTGTGAAAGTAGGCTTCATAGGGACGGGCGGGATCGCACAGATGCATATATCTGCGCTGGAGAAGATCAAGGATGCTCCGATTGTGGCCGTGTGCGATACGGTGAAGGACAAGGCAGTCGCCGCAGCCGACAAGTGCGGCGCGAAGGTGTATACCGACTACTCGAAGATGCTCGCGGATGAGAAACTCGACGCGTGCTACGTCTGTCTGCCACCTTGTGCCCACGGAACGATCGAGGTGGAGCTGGCAGGCCTCGGCATTCCCACGCTCGTCGAGAAGCCGGTGCATCTCGACCTGAAGACCGCCCGGAAGGCCGCGCGGATCATCGAGAAGAAGCGCATCGTCTCGGCTGCCGGCTATCAGGACCGTTACCAGAAGATCATCGATCGCTTGCGGAAATTCATCGCTAAACGGCAGGTTGCGCTGTTCATCGGCCATTGGATGGGCGGCATGCCAGGTGTTTACTGGTGGCGCCGGAAGAATATGTCCGGCGGGCAGATTGTCGAGCAGACGACTCATATCTTCGACATGGCGCGGTATCTGTTCGGCGAGGTGAAGACGGTCTTCGCCGGCGGGCGTTGGGGGGTGATGAAGGATGTGCCGAAATACAACGTCGAGGACGCGTCGGCGGTTACGCTGCAGTTCCGCAGCGGCCTGCTGGGCGTGATCGTCTCGGCTTGCTGCCTCGATACCGGCGGCAGGATCGGAATGGACATCTATTGCAGGGATGCGCGCATCGAGTATACCGAGCGCAAGTCGCTGAAGATAAGCATGAGTGACCGCAGTGAGTGCTATAACAGGACAACCGACCTGGCCTATGCCGAGAATAAGGCCTTCATCGATGCGGTCAAGCTGCGCAAGCCGGAGCTCGTGCGCTCGTCGTATCCCGATGCCGTCAAGAGCTTGGAACTGTGCCTTGCGGCCAACGAATCCCTCAAGACTCGCAAGCCTGTGAGCATTCGTATATGATGCGAACCGGATGGAAGGGTGGCACGGTCAACCGCTTGGCTCCGCCGGTGTTCCGTCCACGTCCAAGCTGTGCTTGAAAAGTCTACCCGATTCAAAGGCCAGGGGCGGTTCGCCGGGTGCCACGGTCAACCGCTTGGGTTGGCCGTGTTCCGTCCACGTCCAAGCTGTGCTTGAACGTGCCACCCCAGGCAAGGAACACTCTGGACATGACAAGAATAGATCGCGTTCGCATCCTATTGCCGCTTGTGATCCTGTGCGCGGCCATCACCGGCTGCAAGGAAGATGTCGCCGTAGAGGCCGACACCATAGCAATCCGCTCGGGTAACGACCAAGTGGGGCTGGCGGGCTCCATACTGCCCAAGCCGCTGGAAGTGGAGGTGTTCGGCCCCCGACAGAAGGGTAAGCTCGGCGGTAAGGGCTCCCTGTATCCCGCAGCGGGCCGGAAGGTAACGTTCCGCGTGCGGAACCCCGGCAGCGGCGTGGA
>JAUWKK010000224.1 GCA_030614245.1 Planctomycetota bacterium
ACGTCTTCCTCCTGCCTGTCGAGCATCTTCTTGGCGCTCTTGATGGTATCGACGAGGCCGAGGTCTTTGAGCCGTCGTATTATGAACGGCTGGAAGAGTTCGAGAGCGATCTTCTTGGGGAGTCCGCACTGATGGATTTTGAGGGAAGGCCCCACGACGATGACGGAGCGTGCGGAGTAGTCGACGCGCTTGCCGAGGAGGTTTTCACGGAATCTTCCCTGCTTGCCCTTGATCATGTCGGTGAGCGACTTTAGCGGCCTGTTGCTCGAGCCCAGGACGGAGCGCTTGCAGCGGTCGTTGTCGAAGAGCGCGTCCACCGCCTGCTGGAGCATTCGTTTTTCGTTGCGGATGATGACCTCTGGCGCGTGGAGTTCGATGAGCTTTTTCAGGCGGCTGTTGCGGTTGATGACGCGCCGGTAGAGGTCGTTGAGGTCGCTCGTTGCGAAGTTACCCGATTCGAGGAGGACGAGCGGCCTGAGATCCGGGGGGATGACGGGAATGACTTGCATGACCATCCACTCGGCCTTATTCGGCGAGTTCTTGAGCAACTCGACAATACCGAGGCGCTTGATGATATCTTTGGACCTCTGCTTGGAGCCGGTTTCTTTGAGTTCGGCGCGCAGGTCAATCGAGAGGGCATCGAGGTCGATTTTGTTGAGCAGCTTCCTGATGGCTTCGGCTCCCATACCGGCCTCGAAGCTGTCGCCGAAGCGCTCCTTGAGCTCTCGGCAGCGCTCTTCGGTGATGAGTTGTTTTTCCTTGACGTCTTCGATGGCGGCTTCTCCCGGATCGAGGACGACGTATTCCTGGAAGTAGATGACTTTCTCGAGGTTCGATGTCTTCATTGCCAGGAGCGAGCCCAGTCGGCTGGGCATTGCCTTGAAGAACCATATGTGAACGATGGGTGCTGCGAGGTTGATGTGGCCCATGCGCTTTCGCCGCTCGCGGCTGTGTGTGACTTTCACGCCGCATCGGTCACAGATGATGCCCTTGTGCTTCATGCCCTTGTACTTGCCGCAGAAGCATTCCCAGTCGCGTTCCGGGCCGAAGATGCGCTCGCAGAACAAGCCGTCCTTCTCGGCTCGATACGTGCGATAGTTGATGGTCTCGGGCTTCTTGACTTCGCCGTACGACCAGTCCCGGATCACCTCTGGAGATGCGAGCGAGACCGTCACTGCGGTATAGTCGTGTATTTTGTCGAGCAGTCCAACAGCCACGATCACCTCCTCGGTTAGAACTCGGCCGGCCTAGGCCCGATGCCGTTCCAGCCGAATGTTCAATCCCAAACCTTTGATCTCGTTAGTCAGCACTTCAAAGCTCACGGGGGTGCCGGCTTCGAGTAAGTTATCGCCTTTTACCATAGATTCATAGATTTTCGTGCGCCCTTCGACGTCGTCGCTCTTGACCGTAAGCATTTCCTGCAGGATATGAGCGGCTCCGTATGCTTCGAGCGCCCATACTTCCATCTCGCCGAATCGCTGGCCGCCGAAGCGGGCCTTGCCGCCGAGCGGCTGCTGGGTGATCAGGCTGTATGGGCCGGTCGCGCGTGCGTGGATCTTGTCGTCAACCAGATGCTCGAGCTTGAGCATATAGAGATTCCCGACGGTCACTTTCTGATCGAAGCGTTCTCCGGTGCGACCGTCGTAGAGTACGACTTTTCCGTCTTCAGGGAGGCCCGCCTCAACGAGTGCCTTTCGGACGTCGGCTTCGGTGGCTCCGTCGAAGATTGGCGTTATCGCTCGGTCTTCAAGGCGTTTCATGGCCCAGCCGAGGGCCGTCTCGAGCAGCTGCCCGATGTTCATTCTGGATGGCACGCCCAGCGGATTGAGGATGATGTCGACCGGTGTGCCGTCATCGAGGAACGGCATGTCTTCCTCGGGCAGGATGCGCGAGATCACGCCCTTGTTGCCGTGCCGGCCGGCCATCTTGTCGCCGACCGAAAGGGTTCTGCGGGTACAGATGTAGACCTTGACCATTTCGAGCACGCCGGGCGGCAGTTCATCGCCGCGCTTGAGTTGATCGACGCGCTGGTGGTATTCATCCTTGACCTGCTCGACGGATGCGATCCGTTCATTGTAGATGTCCACCAGCTTGTCGCGCAGGTTCTGTTTCGAGCGCGGCAGGTGGATATTCTCGGGGTCGAAGCTGTTTTCGATCTCGACGACGTCGGCGTCGCTCATCTCGTCGAGCCTGGTCAACTTCTGGCCTGTGGAGTCGTCGATGATGGGCGTGCCGAGTATCTGTTCGAGGTCGGCGACGACTTCTCTGAAGCCGAGCGCGATCTGGGCGAAGTAGACGCCCTTGTCGCGCTTGAGGGCGGCGTGGTCGTCTTTCTTCTCATCATCGCTCAGGTGCGACTTGCGCGAGAACTTCTGCGTGTCCATCACGACTCCGTCGATGCCCGAGGGCACATCGAGCGAGTCGTTCTTGACGTCCTCTCCGGCCCGTCCGAAGATTGCGTGGAGCAGTTTCTCTTCGGGAGAGAGTTCCGTCTTGCTCTTGGGCGCTACTTTGCCGACGAGGACGTCGCCGGGCCTGACTCTCGTCCCGATCTGCACGACGCCGTTCTCGTCGAGGTTCCGGAGTGCTCGTTCCGATACGTTGGGGATATCGCGTGTGAATTCTTCGCGTCCGAGCTTGGTTTCGCGGATTTCGACCTCGAACTCCTCGATGTGCAGCGAGGTGTACGTGTCTTCCTTCACCATTCTCTGGCTGATGATGATGGCGTCCTCGAAGTTCAGCCCTTCCCACGGGATGAATGCGACGAGGACGTTCTTTCCCAGGGCGAGTTCGCCGTCTTTCGTCGATGCTCCGTCGGCAATTATCTGGCCCCTTTTGACTTTGTCGCCGAGCCTGACTATCGGCTTCTGGTTCAGGCAGGTGCGCTCGTTGAGGCCGACGAACTTGCGCAGCGGGTATTCGCGCTCTTCGTCGATTTCGATCAGTTCGGCATCGACGTAGGTGACCTTGCCGGGTTGCTCGGCCTTGACGACCATGCCTGAGTTGTATGCGACGCCCTTCTCGATGCCGGTGGTGACGATAGGGGCTTCGCAGGTGAGCAGCGGGACGGCCTGTCGCTGCATGTTCGAGCCCATCAGCGCGCGGTTGGCGTCGTTGTGTTCGAGGAACGGTATCAGTGCGGCGGAGACGCCCATCATCTGCTTGGGTGAAGTATCGATATAGCTCACTTCTTTAGCCGCGACGAGTCCGAATTCGTCACCCTTGCGTGCGAGGACAAACGGGTTGGCCAGCTTGCCGTTTTTCACTTGCACGTCGGCCGGCGCGATGACCTGCTCGGCTTCCTCGTCGGCCCTCAGGTAGATGATATCGCCAGTTATCCTGCCGTTCTGGACCTTGCAGTAAGGCGTAGTGAGGAATCCGTATTTGTCGAAGCTCGAGAAAAGGCTCAGCGAGACGATGAGTCCGATGTTGACGCCTTCGGGGGTTTCGATGGGGCAGATGCGGCCATAGTGCGATGTGTGTACATCGCGCACTTCGAAGCTTGCGCGCTTGCGGTTGAGGCCGCCGGGCCCCAGGGCGCTCAGGCGCCGCTCGTGCGTGAGCTGCGCCAGCGGGTTGATCTGATCGACCACCTGCGACAGTTCGCTGCGTCCGAAGAAGAACTCTATCGCCGATGATATCGTCCGCGAGTTTATCAGCGTCCGGGGGCTGAGCGAGTCCTGATCCTTGAGCGTCATTCGCTCCTGGACGATCTTCTTGAGCTTGAGGAATCCCTTGCGCATTTCCTGCGCGGCCAGCTCGCCGATGGTTCGCACGCGACGGTTGCCCAGATGGTCGATGTCGTCGAGTTCGCCCTCGCCCTTGCGCAGAAGCAGGATGTACTTGATCGCGCGAATGAGGTCGTCCTCGGCCAGGGCCATGTGCGTCTCGGGGACGTGTATTCCGAACTTGCGGTTGAGGCGGAACCGTCCGACGTGGCCGAGGCGATAGCGGTTGGAGTCGAAGAACTTTTCATGGAAGAGCTGCCGTGCCTTCTCGAGCACCTGGGGATTGCCGGGGCGCAGGCGGCGGTAGATTCTCAGCATCGCCAAGGCGTGATCGCTGGGCTCGTCTTCGGCGAGCGTGTTGACGATCAGCGGATCGTCCGTGTCCTTGAGCACGTCGACTTTCTTGATGCCGTGCTTGAGCATGGTCTCGACGAGAGCGGTGGTGAGGCGCCTGCCGGCTTGGACGATCACCTCGCCCGTCTCTTCGTCGACGACGTCTGTCGCGACGATGCGGTTGAGGGCCTTGTCGATTTGCCTGCTCCAGGATGGGGCGCCGGGCTTCACTTGGGCCACTGCCCGAGTCGTGCCGACCTTCGGGCAAACACTGCATAGCGGGCAACGCTTGAGCTTCTTTGCTTTGTCACCATCACACAGCGGTTCATCTGGCCGACACCAGCGACTTTCTCGGCCAATATCCCAGCAGGCAGCGTCAAGGTCACAAGGGGCCTGGGGATAGGCGTTCCTGGCGCCTTTGATGGCTGCCGTGGTGCTTTCCTCCTTGGCCAGTCCTGTCCTGTAGAGAACTCTCTGAACCTGCCTGTCAGCTGGAATATCTATAGTATTCAGATCCGTGAAATTCCGACCGAAGTTACGGTGCAACATTGTCACAAAGAGGCTAGTTACCTTCGGCGCCTCTTTCATGCCTGTTGCTTTCTTTAGTCTCCGGATTACATCCTGAGCTCTTTTAGCTTTGGGCCACAGTTTCGCCGTTTCTCCCCGCCAAGCTCCGCACAAATTGATAATCCACTCGGCGATTCTGCTTTGAGCTAGGCCGGGAATAGCTTTCTTTATCTCGTTCTCGCCCAGATCCAGTAAAGCCTCAGCGCTCAACGTACCCGCTTTGTCCTTTAACTTGAGAGGCACGCTGAATGACTGCTTCGCCGTCATCATTTGTGTGGATAGAACAGCCACGGCGAATGCCAACATGTTCTCCGTGACCAGCTTTATGCTCTCCTCGCCAATGTCCGCATCCTCCCGGATCTCGAACCACGGCTTCAGCTTCCCGGCGTGGTTCAGTAACCGCTTCACAACTTTTGCGCCGCGCCGGGCTGGTGGACGCTTGGAGATACTGAGGCTTTCGGTCTTGTGGAAGAGCTTGAGTATTGCCTCGTCGGTGCAGTTGACCTCCGAGAGTGCTCTGAGCAGTGTGGTGACGGGGAACTTGCCGCTCTGGTCGATGCGGACGTGCAGGATGTCTTTCTTTGTGACGGACATCTCGATCCA
>JAUWKK010000183.1 GCA_030614245.1 Planctomycetota bacterium
CAGATTGGTAAAGCTATAATGAGCTTGTTTTCTTTTCTGTGTTCTTCTGAGTTCATCTTATGTTTGATAAGATGGGTAAGGGAACCACTGATAAACTCTGATAAATGCAGATCGGGATGAATCAGAATCAGAATCTGTGCTTATCTGTGTTCATCTGCGTTCATCTGCGGTTTCATAAGAAGGCAACGGGCACCACGGATGAACTCTGATAAACGCAGATTGGGAAAGCAAGAATCAGCATCTGTGCTTATCTGTGTTCATCAGCGTTCATCAGCGGTTTCATAAGAACGGAACAGTAACCACTGATAAACACAGATGAACGCAGATCGGAAAGAACCAGACTCAGCGGTTGCATAAGAAATGAGATCGGGAATTGCCATAATAATGTTGCTGCTGGCGTGCGGCTGTGTCGGCCCGCTGCGATACGTCAGGGATCGGGCAAACGACGCAGCCGACCCGTTCAGGGCTAATCTATCGGTCGGCAGCGGGATTCACCTGAACGTGAACGCGACGCGCGCGGCAGCATTAGGCGCGGGCAGGTGCGAGGTCACGCGCATCGGCATCCGCCGGGGGCAGGGGGGTGCCTGGCGGGAGAGCCGCTGGGATATCAATCCCATCCTGCCGCTGCTGGGCGATACGCGCATTCACAAGTGCTACTTCGGATACATCGACGGCTCGACTAATCGCCGCCGCATTGGTTTCGTCGAATCTTTCCCCACATCAATGGGAGATCGCACGCGCGGCGCACTCGAGGTCTCGGGCAACGTGCACCTGCTGCTGCCGGGCGCTGAGATCGGCTTCGACGCCGCTGAGGTGCTCGACTTCGCGCTCGGGCTGCTCGGCGTCGACCTGATGAACGACGACGTCCGCGATCCGTTCGAGCAACTGCTCAGCCCACGGGTGCCCGACAGGCAGCGGGGCGTTCAGAAGCTGGCGTATTCGGCGGCCGACCGTGCGACAGACGCGCTCATCGTGGCATTGTGCGATGCGGACCCGATGGTGCGCATCGAGGCGCTGCGCGCGATGATGTTCCGCGAGGAGGCCGCCGCGATGCCGGCAATCGCCATTGTGCTAGACGACCCCAACCTGGCCGTGCGCACGCAAGCTGCGGCGGCCATGTCTCATCTCGCAGGTGTGCCATTTCGTAAATATGACCCAGTCGGCCAGGCTCGCACGTGGTGGATGAAGGAGGGCAAAAAGAGATTCGCGGCCGCGCCGGCGGAAGAGAAAACTGAGAAATGACCGGATGCCGGCGGCGCATGTCGCGGCCGTCGGGGCGCCACGATGGTGTCGAGACGATAATCGTGAGCATACCCGGGTAGCCTGGGAGTGTGATGAAGAAGAAGCTGGTTATTCTGATGCTCGTGCTGGCAGGTTGCGGCCCGGGCCGATATGCGCGTCGGCGAGCCAATGACCTGGCCGACGTGTTCCGGCTTCACGTGGGTGCCGGGCCAAGCCTGGGATTGCTGGCCAATGTGAACGCGACGCGCTTTGTCGCCGTCGGGGCCGGCGAATATAAGACGAACCGCTACGGCGTCGTCCGCGGCCGTTACGGCTCGTGGCGTGAAGAGCGGGCCGATTTCAACCTGGGGTTCCCTATCTACGGTTACACGCGCATCACGCGTGTCTACGGGGGCAACATGCGCCGCACGCTGAGCCTGGAGACGTTCACGCCGAGCATGAAGTATGCGATCCACGACAGGACGCGCGGCCTGGCGGAAGTCTCAGCGAATGCTCACGCGGGCCTCGTCGGAATTGACGCCGGCATAGCTCTGGGGGAATTGGGCGACTTCCTGCTGGGTTTCGCGGGTGTTGATTTCATCGGCGATGATGACCGGCTCGCTCTCGATGCGAGCGGTTCCGGCACCGCCTGGACGCGCGCCGAGGCTGCACGCAGGCTGGGCAATCAGCCGGGCCCGGCCTCAGAAAAAGCGCTAGGCCCGCTCATCAACGACCCGGTGGCAGAGGTGCGTATTCGTGCTGTAAGGTCGCTCGGCATGATCGGAAACGAACGGTCGCTGCCGGGGATTGCCCGGGCAGTGGACGACGAAGACGGGGCTGTCCGGGAGGAGGCCAGGAGGGCCATCGAGAAGATCACCAACCGCAGGTTCCTCGATTTCGACGACCTGCGCGACTGGCTGAAAAAACAGGCGTGGTACAAGAAGGAACTGGAAACGGAGCCGCAGAACTGACCGCCCTCGACCACCGGGGCACGGACAGGAAGGCCAGATGAGTTTAAGTGAAGACATAGTCAGCAACCTGCGCGGATACTCGAAGGCGATGTATTCGACGTGGTTCCACTACAAGCCCGCGCGGCTGCTGCTCGACGGGGGCGAGGGCGCCTGTTCGACCCTCGGCAATTTCGTCTTCGGCATCGAGGAGGTCTTCCTCACTCACGGCCATTACGACCACATCAGCGGCGTACCCGGGCTGATCTACAGCCGAGCTTCAGCGCGGGGGGACAAAGAGAAGCCATTGACGATCTATCATCCTGCCGGCGACGAACTCATCCGCCTCCAGCGCGATTATGTGCTCAAGACGTGCGGCAGGCTGCCCTACGAGCTTAACTGGGAGCCGCTCGAGCCTGGGCAGGAAGTCCCGCTTGGCCGCGACCGCGACCGCGGATTCGTTCGCGGGTTTGCAACGCCGCATCAGAGGCGCTCGCTCTCGCTGGGGTACAGGATCATGGAGACGCGCAAACGCCTGCGGCCCGAATACGGCGGACTCGAGGGGCGCGAGATCGCCGCAATTGCGCGTGAGAAGGGACGGGATGCCATCTCGGAGACCTACGACCATGTGCTCTTGGCCTACGGGGGCGATTCGATGCCGATCGACCCGGACGTTGTCGCCGGCGCCGAGGTGCTGATTCACGATGCGACCTTTCTGCATCGCGCCGACCGCGAAGGCAACACGCACGCATCTATGGATGAGGCGTTCGAGGTCGCCGAGGCGGCCAATGTGAAGGCGTTGGCGCTCTTTCATGTTTCATCGAGATACACGAGGCGTGAGGCCGAGAAACGCGTCCTACAGCTCATCGAGCAGTATGATTTCAAGCCCGCCGTCACGCTGATGATGCTCTGGCGCAAGACGACCTTCCGCAACGGCAAGATTGTGCGTGCGCAATGATCGGGCATTGCATCAGCCGCGCAAGACGCGTTTGTGGTGCAGAAGACGGAACTCGGGCATGCGAATAATAGGCGGCTCGGCTCGCGGAATGAACCTGATCGTACCCCGGAAGGCCGCGCTGCGGCCCACAGCGGACCGCGTGCGTGAATCGCTGCTGAGCATCCTGGGCGATACGATCACAGGTGCGCGGATGATGGACCTTTTCGCGGGGACGGGCAGCGTCGGCATCGAGGCGCTCAGCCGGGGGGCCGAGCATTGCATCTTCGTTGACGTCAACCGCGAATGCGTCGATTGCATCCGGCAGAACCTGGGCAAGGCGCGGCTGGACTCCCGGGCGGCCGTGTGGCAGTTCGATGCGTATCGCGTCTGCGGCCGCCGCTCAATGCCGGAGAGCCTGGACGTTATCTACATCGACCCTCCGTACCGTGACAGCCGCGCGGGGCATGACTCGCGGCTGTTGCGGCTGCTGCGTGAGCTGCCGGCTCCGGCGGCCCTGGTGATCGTGGAGCACGACAGCCTGGCCGATCTGCCGGCCGAACTGCCGGGCCTGCTGCTGACCGACAGGCGCTCCTACGGCGAGACCATGTTGAGTTTGTTCGAAATGCAATAAGATGCCCGGCGCGGGCTTCAGCGCGCCGGAAGCCGGAGCGGGGGACGCATTATTCCCTCTGCCGGTCGATGATTTCCGCGAGATGTCGCCTGAATTGGATGGTACTGAACGGTTTGGGTTGATACTCGTCGGCGCCCGCTGCCAGCCCGGCCTGGACATTCTCCTCCTGCACGTGGCCCGAGAGCATCAGCACGTAGGTGTCTGCCAGTTTCGGATCGCTGCGAACAGCCCTGCACACTTGCAGGCCGTCCATTTTCGGCATTGCCACATCGAGAATGACGACTCGGGGCCTGTTTTCCCTGATCTTCTCAAGGGCTTCTTCACCGTCCCTTGCGACGTCATACCGGGCGCCTAGCTGCCGGGCAATGTGGCTCAGCATCGAGACCATTGGGCTCTCGTCGTCCACAATCAGCAGATCAGTTCGATCAGTTACTGTACCATTGTCTTCGGAACTCACCGACAGTCATCTCCTGATGGCTTTCTCCTGGCGGGCGCAGCATTCCACCTTGAACTGGGCTTATAGTATAGTATTCGGTCGGAACCGGATGAAGTTGAGCGCTGAAGACGTGTGTACGGGGGAGCCGGTTGCGTTGTCCCCTGGGGTCGTGGCATGTTGCGGGCGCGCTACGCCCCGTGTATAATACTCTGGCCGTAGAATTCATCAAGAACCGTGTTGGGTGTGGTCCGGCGGAGTGAGCGTAGCGAACGGAGCCGACGCCTGTCGTCCGTGGGGCAGGCCATGCCCTCTCCTACGGAGGCCCGCCCGCACATCGCTCATTCGTCCATCCGGCCCGTGGAGAAGAGCCGCTCGAGCTCGTCCGGCTCGAGCAGGCCCTCCTCGAGGACGATCTCGGCTATCGGCCTGCCGGTCTCGATCGCTTTCTTCGCCACCTGCGCGGCCCGGTGATAGCCGATCAGCGGATTGAGCAGCGTCGCGAGCCCGGCGGTGCTGCGTGCGTATTCGCGGCAGCGCTCGGCATCGGCCTCGATGCCCGCCAGGCAACGGCGGTTGAATGTCTCCAGCCCGTTGCAGAGAATCTGTATCGACTGGAGAAGGTTGAATATGATCACCGGCATCATCACGTTCAGTTCCATCTGCCCGGCCTGGGCCGCCATCGTGATCGCCAGGTCGTTGCCGACCACGTGGAAGCATATCATATTCAGGCATTCGGCTATTACGGGATTGACCTTACCCGGCATTATCGACGAGCCGGGCTGCACGGCCGGCAGCTTGAGTTCTCCAAGCCCCGTATTCGGCCCGCTGCCCAGCAGGCGGATATCATTCACTATCCGGAGCAGCTCGACCGCCAGCGACTTCAGCCCGCCGGACACCCGCACGAATACCTGCTGGCGCTGCATCGCCTCGAACAGATCCTCAGCCGAATACACCTCAAGCCCCGTGATCTCCACGAGATGCCCGACCACTG
Source organism: Planctomycetota bacterium (assembly GCA_030614245.1). Taxonomy (GTDB): domain Bacteria; phylum Planctomycetota; class PUPC01; order JABMSA01; family JAUWKK01; genus JAUWKK01. Next base: position 5,164 of record JAUWKK010000183.1, read on the forward strand.
CCTCACGGTAGCCCGGCGCAGCGTTCACTCCCGTACCGACCGCACTGCCGCCGATGCCGAGCTCGAGCAGCCGATCCGCATCGCGGACCAGTTCGTCGAGGCCGCGCTCGACCGCTTTCGCGTAGCCGCCGAACTCTTTGCCGAGCGTCAGAGGCGTCGCGTCTTGCAGGTGCGTCCTGCCCGACTTGGCAACACCCTCGAATTCAGCCGCTTTATCGCGCAGAAGCACCACCGTAGCGGTCGTAACCGGCACGAGCACCTCCAGCATCATTAGCGCCGAAATCCGCATCGCCGTCGGGAAGACATCGTTCGTCGACTGCCCGTAGTTCACGTGGTCGTTCGGATGGACGATCGAGTAGTCGCCGCGCTCGCCGCCGAGGAGCTCGATCGCACGGTTGGCTATCACCTCGTTGGCGTTCATGTGATGCGAGGTCCCGGCGCCGGCCTGGAAGACATCGACGACGAACTGGTCGTGCAGCTTCCCGTCGATTATTTCGCCGGCGGCCGCAGCGATGGCTTCGCCCTTCTCAGGGGCGAGCGCACCGCATTCCACATTGGCAAGTGCGGCGGCCTGCTTGATGCTCGCCGTCGCGACGATGAACTCCGGAAACGGTCTCAGGCCGCTGATCGGGAAATTCTGCACCGCCCGCGAAGTCTGCACGCCCCAGTAGACATCATCGGGAATCTCGCGCGGGCCCAGGTAGTCGGTTTCGGTTCTAGCCATTTGTCTGTCATCCTAATTCAGTGGCCAGTGTTCAGTATCCAGTGGCCAGTATCATGATTCTTCACTGGTTACTGATGACTGGTTACTGATAACTGTTCCTCCTTCGGGCAAAGCAAATCTACCCGAGAATATAGCGCAGCGGCAGGCAACTGTCGAATGAATTCCGATCCGATTGCAGTTCTTGGCTCAATTACACCTGCCGGCGGGCAGGCCGGACAGCACGTCAATCAGCGGATGGGTATGACCCCAGATCGTGGGGTATGCTGGCAAACCGTGCTCCAGAGGCAATGGGTGTTTCCAACCGCAATCGCATGCAAGCTG
>JAUWKK010000139.1 GCA_030614245.1 Planctomycetota bacterium
AAGCACAACCTTCACACTCTCCCCCGCCAGCTTCGAGACGTAATACAGCGGCACGCTTGCCGAGAAGCGGATCGGCTCATCTTCGTGCCAGATCAGCTTGGGCAGTATGCTGAAGTAATCTTCCGGCTTCAGCGTTATCTCGGAGTGCTCGGCGCCGATCGCGCCGGCCACCTGCTTAGCGTACGGCAGTTCCGAATAGCCCCGCTCGGCGAAGCCCACCGAGAACGTACGGATCTTCTCCGTCGCGTGCAGCGCCATCATCGCCGCGATGGCGCTCGAATCCAGCCCGCCGCTCAGGAACATCCCCAGCGGCACGTCGCTCATCAGCCGCGCACGGACGGAATCCTCGAACAGCGCCTCAAAACGCTCGCACCATTCGCCGTCGGAGACGCCCTCCTCCGTCACTTGCTCGTCGAGATACCAGTACTCCCGCTTCTGAATATCTCCGTCGTCAAAGGTCAGCGTATGCGCCGGCATCAGTTTGTGGATGCCCTTGAAGAGCGTCTCCGGGCGCGAGACGTACCCGAAAGCCAGCATCTCCGGCATCATCCCCGGATTCAGCTCGGCCTTCATCAGCCCCGACGCCAGCACAGACTTGATCTCGGAACCGAATACCAGCCGCCCGCCGCCGACCCAGTAATACAGCGGCTTGATGCCCAACCGATCGCGGGCAAGAAACGTCCTGCGCGCCTTCTGATCGTGGATCGCAAAGGCGAACATCCCCTGCAAGTACTCGACGCAATCCTCGCCGTATTCCTCATACAGGTGCAGAATCGTCTCGGTATCGCTGTGCGTCCTGTATCGGTGGCCGCGTTTTTCGAGGTTCTTTCGCAGCTCCGCGTGGTTGTAGATCTCTCCGTTGTAGACTATCCAGATCGATTCGTCCTCGTTGGCCATCGGCTGGTGCCCGCCGCTGACGTCTATGATGCTCAGCCGCCGGTGTCCCATGCCCACCGTTCCGTTGCGATAGACGCCCTCGTCGTCCGGCCCGCGATGCGCCATCACCGAGGACATCCTCCGGATCACGCGCTCGGCAACCTGGCCGCGGTCCTTACACCCGATTATTCCGCAGATGCCGCACTTACAGTAGTATTAGCCCTTTCTCGCGGCAGTCGCGATTATGTTCCGGCCTCAGCCGATGCGCGCCCCGGCGCCCGTAAGATGGCAGATACTCTCACTCTCGGCATCAACCACGCGGAAGATACCGTCACCCGCACGCTCGAACGTCACTTCGGACGGCTCATCACGAAACGGAAACAGCAGGAACGCTGCGGTTGTGTCGCCTTCGGCAACTGCGGAGCAGACGATCTGCTCGGCATCCTTCACCGTGCCGTAGACCTCCGACACCCGGCAGGCCGCCACACTCATCGTCATCCGTTCCGCTGGCACGATCATCAGCCCGGCGTCGCCATTCCTGATGACGGCCCGCTCGTCGCTCACCTGCGCCCGGCAGCCCGGCGCGAGATGGAAATGCCATTCGTACGCGTGCCGCCCGCGCGTCGTTAACTCATCGCTCACGATCCAGTATCGTCCCTTCACAAACATCACCTTGCGCCGATGCACGACGGGATCGGCCAGCCTCGTGTACCCGTCGTGCTCGCCGTCGACATAATCGAAGGCTTTGCCGGTCAGCCAGTGATGCAGCTTGTGCCGCGGCTCGAGGGCCCAGCAGAACGGGCCGTCGGCTACGCCCTGGTCGACGCCGTCGACGGTAACCGTGTTATGAGTCCGCGTCGCCCGCCACGGGTCGCGATCCGGCGGCGGATAGCGAAACGTGCCCGGGTCGATTATCATCGGCAGGCCCGCCGCCCAGAGCTCGAACGCCAGCGTATCCGCGTGGCCGTGTCCCGCTCCCGGCATACCCATCGGGCCGCAATCGAACCACAGGTAATCCGCGTCGGGTGCCCAGGACGACCGCATCACGAAATAGCCGCCATCCTTCAGCGCGGCCGAAGCCGCAGGCGGCTCGCGCGATTCCACCGACGCGTATCGCTCGACCGCACCGGGACCCAGCAGCCAGATCGTCTCGATCGCCGGGCCCGCCTGTGCCGGATTGCAGCGCTGCGCCGCGAACTTGAACTCGCCATTGTTGAACCAGGCCGCCGCCGTAGAGAGCAGCGCCCCGGGATCGTTAGGCTCCCATTCTTCCATCCGCAGCGCCCGGCCGCCGTCGGAATCGCCTATCATGGGCGTCGTTCCGGCGGGCGTGAGCGTCGCCGTCACAGCCGCGACCATCCGCTCGAGGATCGCAAGCTCGCCGCGTTCGAGCGGATCGCCGTTAAGCTCGCCCAGAATCGCGCGCTGCAGATAGAAGTCCGTCGAGTAACGATGATAATACGTCGACTGCTCATATTCAATGCCGTCGGGGCGGACCTGGCGGCGAATCTCGTCCGACAGAATCCGCCCGCCCAGCCGGCGCCAGCGTTCCGACGGCCGAAGCTCGGGCAACATCGTGCCGAGCATCCACAGCCCCAGCCCCTCGCCCTGCAGGTGCGTGTTAGGCGCGTAGTAATACGACAGATACGCCTCGATCCGAAGGGCATGCACCCGCAGCCATTTGATCATATCCCACAGCAGCGCTTGATCGATAGTGTCGCGGAACAGGTGCATCGCCCACAGCCACGACATCGCCCGGAACGCCAGCTCGAGGCCCGACGCCCACGCCAGACCGCGGCCGGGCGGGTTATTCGCCATCCAGTCGCGCACGTGCGCCGCAAAACACTCGGCATACTTCGCATCGCCAGTGAAGACGTAAGCCTTGCCAAGTTGCTGGAAATACTGATGCCGATGCAGCTCCCAGACGATTTTCGGATCTCCGCCCGGTCTTTTATCGGGCGAACTGATATCCGCCCAGAAAACGTCCGGAAAGGTCACGCCGTTCACCGGATCGCGGTTCCACCGCGGCGGATTGCCAAACTCCACGCCCCGATAGCCCAGAATATCGAACCTGCCCGCCAGGATCGCATCGGCCTGTCTCGCGGCATTCGCGGCTTCATCAGGAAACAGCTCCGCTATCCGCCCTGTGATCGCGTGAAGTTCCACCGGCTCCACGAAGAATCGCGGCATCGTGCGCGAGCGCCGGGCCTCCCACAGCTTCGCGCGGGCGGCGATGACGTCATTCGGCACATCGATGTCGAGCGACCTTATCAACGTCCGATCGCTCAGATCGTTCAGGGAGCTGTTCGGACAGAAGCGGTCGATGCGCACTCTGAGCGCCTGGCCCGTTCGCCAGGCGAACTCGCCCGGGCTCATCCGCACCAGGCGCTTCAGTTTTTGCAGTACTCCCCGGCTCATCATTTCGCCCCTGCCGCCGCATTGTATAGCTCGGCCCACATCTTCGAGATCGGGCCGTCGACCTCGTATAGCTTTTCGAAACGCCGCCTGGCCTGCCGTCCCAGCGCCGCCGCGCGCTCGGGGGCGTCAAGCAGCTCGCAGACGGCCGCGGCGATGGCCTCCGGGTCCTTCGGCTCGATCAGCAGGCCCGCCTCGCCGTCTGCGATCATCTCGGGCACCGCCCCCACTCGCGTTGCCACAATCGGCAGTCCGGCCGCCATCGCCTCGAGCACGACCATCGGGAAGTTCTCTCCGTGCGACGGCAGCAGGAAGATATCCGCCGCCGCGTAGAGCTCGTGGCGTTTATCGACATCGACCGCGCCGGGCAGCAGCACGAGCCCGTCGAGACCAAGCTCCCCGATTCTGTCCAGGAGCCGCTGCCTGGTGCCGGGCTCCCGGGAGTCGTCGGTCCCGGCGGCGATCCAATACGCCTCCGGGTGCTTCTCGCGGACGATTGCGGCTGCGTCGAGCATATCGAACTTCCCCTTGAACGTCCCCAGCGCGCCCAGGTTCACGATCAGGCGCCTTCCTTCCGGCACGCCGAACGCCGCCCGGCTCGCCTCGCGCGGCGGCAGGTTACGATACGCCGCGCCCCGCACGCCGTTCGGCACGATCGCCAGCCGGCCGGGTTCCGTCATCCCCGACAGCACCCCGTGCCAGTATTCCGACATCACCACCACCTGCGTGCAGCGCCGCAGAGCCCATCGGATGCACGCCCGGAGCAGTCTGCCCGACTTCTCCCAGAGCTTGTCGAAGTCGTCGGCGTGCACGTGCAGGATCGCCTTTCGGCCGAGCATCCGCACGAGCAGTACGTCGCGCGACTTGCGGAAGAAATCATACCGCGCACCATGGTGAATGTGCACCACCTGCGCGCGCGACCGGACCACCGCCACCAGCAGGCCCCAGAGCATCCCGAGCTGCGACATCACACCGGTGATGAGCCACCGGTCCGGGCGCGTCCGCTTAGAGCTGCTGAACGTCGAAACGTCCACGTAGTCCACCAGCGGGCCGGCGAGGAGTTCGTTCAAGAGCGTACGGATGCCGCCCGGCGAATCGCCGCTGATCGGCCCGACTATCAGTACCCGTAGCTTAGCCATCCTGAGCCTGTTCTCGCTGTCTTGCGGCACGTTCACCGGCGGCCCGATGGACGCCGTTTCCCGGTTATTTCGGTGAAGAGCCGCTGGTAGTTTTCGATCATTTTCTGCTGCGAATAGTGCTCGACAGCACGCATGCGGGCGCGCCGGCCCATTTCGCGCAGCCTTTCGCTGTCGGAGAGCACCTCGATCAAAACGTTCGGCAGCGTCCCGACACGTTCAAGATCGATGATACGCCCCGATTCAACGTCAATGATTGCGACTGGATTGTCACCCACGGCGGTCGCCACGGCCGGCACTCCCGACGCCATAGCCTCGAGCAGTGCCATCGAGAGGCCCTCGGCGTCCGATGCCAGCACGAAGATATCCATCAGTGCCATGAGACGCGGGACATCGTCACTGTATCCAGCGAAGAAGACGCGTTCGGCAACGCCGCGTTCGGCAGCGAGTTCGCGCATTTCGCCGAGCAGCGGGCCGTCTCCGGCGATCAGCGCCGACGCGTTCGGAAAAAACTCGATCACCTTCGGCATGGCGTCGATCAGGCGGTCGATGCCTTTGCCGGCGACGATCCTCGAGCAAGCGCCGAGCACCGGGCCTTCCGGCGGCAGGCCAAGTTCCGTCAGCCCGGCCCGCCGGTCGAGCTCGATCTCGCACCTTGATGCATCTATGCCGTTGGGGATGACTATCACGTCGTCCGGCTTGCAGACGCGCGCTTCCACGAGTTCGGCCCGGGCGCTTTGAGAGATTCCGGTAATGCAGGAGGCGAAACGCGCCAGTATCGGCTCTAAGCGCGCCACGCGCCTGGTCTTGCGGAACTCGACGGTGGCGATGCCGCCGTGAGATGTATAGATGAAAGCCCGCCGTAATCTCGAGCAGGCCGGAATGACGGCGAGCTTCGCTGCGGGGATGCCCCAGAAAAGCGCCTGGAAGTTGTGAGCGTGAACGATGTCGATTCGCTCGCGGCGCAGGATGCGCGCCAGTCGGAACCAGATCGATGGCCTGATGCCGGCGGCCTTGTTCAGGTTATGCACGGTGTAACCGCGCTCGCGGAGCTGCTCGCCGAAGCAGCCCACATCCTCTATCACGCAGGCCGACAGCTCGAAGCGGGTGGGATCGAAGGCCTGGACAAGCCGCGCTACGAGCGCCTCCAGCCCTCCGAGCCCCAGCCTTGAGACCAATTGCAGCACGCGTATCCGGTTGTCGTCCCCTTCAGGCATAGGTCTCTCCGGGGAGGGTGAATGGCAGCATTCCGTCCAGGATTTGGGCGAGGTGCTCGGTCTGGGGGCGGATATCAAGGCTTTCCACGACATCCCGGTCGGGATCGATCGCCACACCCCCGCTCCGCTTCTGTTCGAGCAGTTTTCGAAGGATGTCCTCGAGGCCGTGGACGTCGTTGTGTTCGAAGACATATCCACATCGTGCTCTTGCGATCAGGCGCCCCGTGGCGCCGTCGGGTTCGGTCAGTGCGAGCACGGGCTTGCCGGCGGCGATGTATTCGAAAACCTTCGCCGGAATCTGGAGCTTCTGCCGCGCAGCGAGCAGGAGCGCGACGTCGGCGCGGCGGATGCGTTCGATCGCTTCGTGATGCGGCAGCCAGCCCGGCAAGTCGCTCGATCGCTCGAGGGCGTTGGCCTTAATGAGTTCGGGAAGCGGGCCGCTCGGGGTTTCGCGGCAGTTTCCGATGAACTCGAAGCGCAGTTCATCCGGCGCGGCATGACCACTGTCGATCAGGCGCCTGGCGGCTTCCAGCAGCCGGCGCGGGTCCCGGCTGTGATACATTGATCCGATGTAGGTGATAGTCAGCGGCCCGCCGGGTTGTAGGGGCGGTTCGCGAACGGCCCCTACGAAATCCGCTCGGTCGTAACCGTTGAAGACCACGTTGAACCGTTCGCCGCCGCCCGGCAGGATGCCACGGTAATGTGCGTCCATCTCGTCGGTGACGGTTACGATGCGTTCGGCCCCTGCCAGTGCGAGGCGTTCGAGCGGTGCGTTAATGCGCCGGGCGATGCGCGTGCGCTGGTAGTCGGGATGTGCATCGTTGAGCCACGGATCGCGCAAATCAGCGAGCCACCCGATGCCCGTCAGCGCGTGGAGCGCGGCTCCGATCAGTTGCACCGAGTTCGGTGGCGAACTGGTCATTATCGCGTCGATGCGCGTCTCCGAGGCCAGCTTGATGCCCCGCCTGACGGCCATCGGCAGCCAGGGGAGGAATTCGTCGGGCAGGTACATCAGCGCGAGGGCGAGTTGGCACAGGAACGAGCGCTCTTTCGGCCTGGGGATCTGCGGCGACACAGCGCCATCCGGGGTATCCTCCGAAATGGCGGCAGGCCTGCGGAACTGCCGTCTGAGCAATCGATAGACCCCCCCGAATGACGGCAGCATGGTGGTGAGCTCGACGATGATGCCATCGGGGGGCCGGGTGTCATCGGTGTTGGGATAGTACTTCGGATCGACGGTGAGCACAACCGGTCGCCAGCCGAATTCCGGCAGATGCCGCGCGAACTTGGCCATACGGCGCCCTCCGACGCTCGTATCGGGTGGAAAGTGATACGTGACGATCAAGAGTGTTTTCATTACAACCGTGCTGCAACAGTGACGAGACCGGTGCACGAACATTCACAGGCTCTTTGCCTGTATATACTCAGGCGGAACGGGGGCCCGAGGTTACTGGAATTGGCGCCCGGCCCGCTCGATGGCCCTTTTCCACATATCATGTTCTAGTCTTATATCGAGAAAGTCGGCGCTTTTCCACGCATTTTTGATGTGGGCCGGGTGCCACGGTCAACGGGCTTCCGTTGGCCGTGCCCACGTCCAAGCTCTGCTTGAACGTGCCACCCGACGCCCTTACCTTAAAT
>JAUWKK010000413.1 GCA_030614245.1 Planctomycetota bacterium
CACCTGTCACGAGCCGGGCGGACGTCACACCTGCAACACGTCCTGTGAGCTTGTCGCGGCCCTCGAGAAGGCCAAGAAGCAGGGTAAGGCCAGGTTCATCGGCATATCTTCGCACGACCGACGCTGGCTCGAGATGATGATCAAAATGTTCCCCGACGAGATCGAAGTCGTCGTCACACCTTACACCGCGAAGACGAAGGCCAAGCCGGAAGGCAGTTTCTTCGAAACGGTCAAGAAGTGCGACGCGGGCTTCTTCGGCATCAAGCCTTTCGGCGGCAATTCGCTGTTCAAGGGCACCAGCGCCCCCGGCAACGAGCACGAAGACGAGGACAACAAGCGCGCCCGGCTCGCCATTCGATACATCCTGTGCAATTCCGTTATCACCGCACCCATTCCGGGTCTCATCAGCATCGCACAGGTCGACAACATGACGAAGGCGATGAAGGAGCGGCGCCAGCATGACCTGGCTGGCCGCATGCCGGAGAGCGATTATCGCGAGCTCGCCGAGGCGACCGAAGGCATGTGGGATCGCCTCCCGCAGGGCTACGAGTGGCTGAAGGACTGGGAATGCGTGTAGGAGGCTACTGTGCCGCATGGGTGGCACGTTCAAGCAAAGCTTGGACGTGGACCAAGCAGGATGGGCGGTTTTTCATCCTGTTAGCCGCCATCTGATATTATTTTTCGCAGTTGTCCGCCTCAGGGTGGGCTGTTGATTACGTACCACGATTATTTTCCATGGAGATAGAGCAATGTCAGAGAAGCAGATCACGAGGCGCAAGTTTGTCCGCGACAGTGCTATCGTAGCCGCCGGTATAGCCGGCGCCGCCTCCGCCGCCAACGCGGCCGAGGTCGACAAGAAGAAGATCGTCAACTATAACGAGAACATGGAGTACCGCCGCTGCGGGAAGACCGAGATGATGATCTCGGCCATCTGCATGGGCGGGCACTGGAAACGCATCGACAAGATGGTGCCGGGCGTTTTCAAGGGCGGGGGCTGGCTGAGCGCCGATCTGAACAGCGACGGCTTCAAGAAGAACCGCCGCGAGGTCGTCAGCCGCTGCATCGACGCGGGCATCAATTACATCGACGCCTGCACGCGGCAGGAGATTATGGCCTACAGCGAGGCCATCCGCGGCCGCCGCGAGAAGATGCACCTCGGATTCTCGTGGTACCAGGAGGAACTGCGGAACGGCAGATTCCGCACGACCCCGGCGCTGCTCAAGACACTCGACAAGGGTATGCAGAAGGCCAAGCTCGATTACGTTGACGTCTGGCGCATCACCATGCACGAGAAAAGCAGCAGGCACAGTAAAGGCGAAGTGCAGGAAATGATAGGGGCTCTCGAGAAGGCCAAGAAGCAGGGCAAGGCCCGGTTCATCGGCTTCTCCTCACACGATCGGCCCCACATCAAATGGATGATCGAGACCTATCCCGACATCGTTGATGTCATCGTCACACCTTACACCGCCAAGACGAAGGCCAAGCCCAAGGACAGCCTCTTCGATGCGATCAACAAATGTGACGTCGGCTTCTTCGGCATCAAGCCCTTCGGCGGCAATTCGCTGTTCAAGGGCACCAGCGCCCCCGGCAACGAGCACGAAGACGAGGACAACAAGCGCGCCCGGCTCGCCATTCGATACATCCTGTGCAATCCCGTTATCACCGCCCCGATCCCCGGTATGATCAACACCGCACAAGTCGACAACATGGCCACGGCCATGAAAGAACGCAAGCAGTACGATCTCGCGGGCTTGATGCCCGAGAAGGATTACCGCGAACTCGCGGCGGCCGCCGACGAAATGTGGGATCGCCTCCCGCAGGACTACCAGTGGCTGAAGGACTGGGAGGTCGTGTAGCTAAACACCCGCCCCGGATTACGAAGTCAGAAACAGCATCAACTGAGAGACGGGCGCCCGAAGAGGCGGCAGCAGGATATCCGCCAGTTGTGGATTCGGGTTCCTTTCGGCTCTCATTAGTAACCGCTACACCGAGGAGGGCATGTGAAGTACTGCCTGTGGATCCTGTTGCTGGTGCCAGTTGTGATCGCCCTCGTGGCCTGCAATCAGAAGAAAACCGACGGGCCTGCGGCGCAACTGGACGAGGCCCCGCTGCTGCTTGAGGAACTCGACGAGCACGAACAAGCCCCAGCTGCTCCCAAGGGCCCTGTGGCAGACAATAGCCGCTGCTTCGTGTGCCACTTGAACTACGATGGCGAATACTTCGCCACCCTCCATGCACGCGGCAACATCGGCTGCGAGAGCTGCCACGGGGCGTGTAACGCACATTGTTCCGACGAGGACAACATCACCCCACCGGATGTAATGTTCCCGAAGGACAAGATCAACGTTTTCTGCATCAAGTGCCACAAGGAAGAGGAGCTGAGAAAGCTGAAGGAGCATAAGACGTTCTACGCCGCATCCGCGAAGGAGAAGTATTGTAACGACTGTCATGGTTCGTCGCACCACCTGAAAGTCCGCACGAGGAGATGGGACAAGAAGACCGGCAAACTCATCGCCGACGACAAGG
>JAUWKK010000344.1 GCA_030614245.1 Planctomycetota bacterium
AGAACGACGGGCTGGCGGCCCAAGTGCTGCTGAACATGGGTCTCAAGCTCGAACAGGTCAGAGATGAAGTGCTCGACTTCCTCGGCACCGACCTCTCCACCAGCCCAACGCCGAAAGCCGATGATGCCGGCAAGAAGAAGAGCAAGAGCGAGACGCCGGCCCTCGACTCGTTCGGCCGGGACCTCACCGAACTCGCCAGAATGGGCAAACTCGATCCCGTCATTGGACGCGAGAAGGAGATCATCCGTGTTACGCAGGTGCTCAGCCGACGCACCAAGAACAACCCGGTCCTGCTCGGCGAAGCGGGAGTGGGCAAGACGGCCATCGTGGAAGGTTTCGCCCAGGGCGTCGTCGAGGACAACGTCCCCGAACTTCTGCGCAATCGCCGCATCGTCGTGCTCGACCTCGCGATGATGGTCGCCGGCACGAAGTATCGCGGCCAGTTCGAAGAGCGCATCAAGGCCGTGATGAATGAAGTCCGCAGGGCGAAGAATATCATCCTGTTCATCGACGAGCTTCACACTCTCGTCGGGGCCGGTGGGGCGGAGGGCGCCATTGATGCGTCGAACGTGCTCAAGCCTGCTCTCTCGCGCGGCGAAATCCAGTGCATCGGCGCGACCACGCTCGATGAATACCGAAAGTATATCGAAAAAGACGGCGCTCTCGAACGTCGCTTCCAGACCATCATGGTCGATCCGCCCAACTGCGAAGAGACGCTGAAGATACTGCACGGCCTGCGCGACAAGTATGAAGAGCATCACCGGGTCAAATATACCGACGAGGCACTCGACGCGGCCGTCGAATTGTCCAATCGATACGTCTCGGGCCGCTTCATGCCCGATAAGGCCATCGACGTCATGGACGAGGCCGGAGCGCGCATCCGCATGCAGGCTACTACGAAACCACCCGACCTGAAGGAACGGGACCGGCAGCTCGAGAAACTCAACCAGGAAAAAGACGCCGCCGTCGCCGCCCAGGATTTCGAACGCGCTGCCAGCCTCCGCGATCAGGCCGAGAAACTGCGAAAAGAAATGGAAGAAATCCAGCAGCAATGGCGCGAGACCTCAAAAGCCGCGCTCGGCACCGTCGATGCCGAAGTTATCGCAGAGGTGCTCTCCTCCATGACCGGCATCCCGCTCCAGCGCCTCGAAGCCGCAGAGGCCGAACGCCTGCTCAAGATGGAAGACGAACTCCACAAGAGCATAGTCAGCCAGGATGAAGCCATTCTGGCCATCTCGAGGTCCGTTCTACGCTCCCGTTCGGGAATGAAGGACCCCCGGCGGCCCGTTGGCTGCTTCATGTTCCTCGGCCCCACGGGCGTCGGCAAGACTCTTCTCGCCAGAGCTCTCGCGAAGTTCATGTTCGGCGACGAAGATGCACTCGTCCAGATGGATATGTCCGAATACATGGAGAAGCACAACGTCTCGAGGCTCGTCGGCGCACCGCCGGGCTACGTCGGATACGAAGAGGGCGGGCAGCTCACCGAGAGAATCCGCCGCCACCCTTACTCCGTCGTACTCCTCGACGAAATCGAGAAAGCACATCCCGACGTCTTCAACATGCTCCTCCAGATAATGGAAGAAGGCCGCCTCACCGACAGCTTCGGCCGCCACGTCGATTTCCGCAACTGCATACTCCTGATGACCAGCAACATCGGCGCGACCGTGATCAAGGACCAGGCCACGCTCGGATTCTCGACCGTCTCGACCGACCGCTCATACGAGGAGATGAAGGAGCAGCTCGAGAAGATCGTCAGCCGCACGTTCAGACCCGAGTTCCTCAACAGGCTCGACGACACCATCGTATTCCGCGCACTGACCCGTGAAGATATGGCCAAGATCGTTGATCTCGAGTTCGGCCACGTATGTCGAAGGTTGAGTGACCGTGGCATCGAGATCGAACTGATGGGAGACGCCAAGGCTTTCCTCGTCGAACACGGCTACGATCCCGATTTCGGAGCACGGCCAATGAGACGGGCCATCGAACAGTTCGTCGAGAACCCCCTCTCGGAGGAAATCCTCAAGGGAGGACTCGAGGGCAAGAACCACATTACGGTCACCGTCAAGGACGAGCACCTCTATTTCCACGCCGAATACCGCCAACCCGAGGAAGAGCGTACACCCGTTACCACCGGAACCGAAAACGGCGACTGATCTGCGCTCGCCGAGCGAAGCAAGCGCCCAACATCTGCCGGCCAACGGTAGCGCCGCGGGGGAAGCGCCGCAGAGATTTTGCTTGACATCCTCTGCGCAGTGACCTATAATCGTAGTATCGTGCAGCCTCTCTTCATACTCGGGCAAAGCTTTTGGAGGAAAGAAGGATGAAACTCGCAAAGCGTCTCTTCACGGCGATGGCGGTCGTTCTTCTGGTCGGTGGCATTGGGTTTGCGGGCGAACCGAACACCGTCACCGTGATGGCGGAACCCTTGGACTCGGGCCTGGAGGTTATCGTAGACGGCAACACTTACTCTACTCCGCATGCGTTCGCATGGGTCCCTGGATCGATACACACGATAGACGCAGCCAGCCCACAGCCCGACGATGCCGTCGGCACGAAGTATGTATTCAACTCGTGGTCGGATGGAGGCAACCAGAGCCACGAGATCATAGCGGATGCGGGCATGACCCTCACGGCCAGCTTCGACACTTGGCATCAACTGACAGTGTCGGTAGGTCCGCCGGGAGCTGAAACATACGGCTGCTCGGTCGTCTTTTATCCGCAAGGCGAGGGCGATCCGTGGTTTCGGGAAGGCACGCTCGTCCAGCTCACCGCTAATCCTGGAGCTTACTGGCGCTTTGTTCAGTGGCATGATGGCGACACGAATCCGGTCAGGAACATCAGCATGGACGGCCCCGGGAGTTACACGATGCAGTTCGCATTGCTCAGTCCAAACCCCGTCGCGGCCTGGGGCAAGAACAACGGGGGCGAGCTCGGTGACGGCACGACGACGCTGCGCTGCAAGCCGGTGCACGTGCATAATCTTACCGAAGTGATTGCCATCGCGGGGGGCAAATGCCACTCGCTTGCCGTGAAGGTGGATGGCACTGTCTGGGCGTCCGGCTGGAACAGCACCGGCCAACTCGGTGACAACACGACCACGGAACGGCACGAAGCCGTGCAGGTGCATAACCTCACCGATGTCCTCGCCATCGCCGCCGGCGACCGCTACTCTCTGGCCGTGAAGGCCGATGGCACCGTCTGGGCGTGGGGCTAGAACGCCTACGGCAAGCTCGGTGACAAGACGCCGGGAGATAGGCACGAGCCCGTACAGGTGGTTAGTCTCAGGGATGTAGTCGCCATCGCGGCTGGCCGGCAC
>JAUWKK010000386.1 GCA_030614245.1 Planctomycetota bacterium
ACGCCCGAGATTGGCCCAAAAGCGTCCTGACTGTGCCATTTCGCCCCTGAAACCTTCTCATGGCGACAGAGAGAGAAGACTCACGTCGCGGCCACGGGGGCCGAAGAGGCTACAACGCAAATGGCTCCTCAAGTATTTCCTTGCCATTGCGGCGCATTTCTGGTATTATGCTTCTTCCGAAGAATAGCATTTGGTATCTGAGACTGCGTTTCGCGGTCGATTGCGCTCCCGAGGAGCGCATGGCCGTGACGCCGATGTATTGCATATACTGCCCATATCAGTAAGCAGTAAACAACACTGGCCAGAGAACACTGAACACTGGCCACTGAATAACGACGGCGGTGCTTGTGCCGGCAGGGCTGTTTGAAGAAGAAGGAGTGATTGGTGAAAGGTAATGCAGTAGTATTCACACAAGGCGGCCCTACTCCGGTGATCAATGCCAGTTGGGTCGGCATTGTTCATGGCCTGCGGGAATCGACGCAGGTTGGCCGGATAATAGGCGCCTTGCATGGGATTGACGGGATACTCGAGCAGGATTTTGTGGACCTTAAGGCTCAGCCGGCCGAGACGCTCGAAGCTTGTGCGAACAGTCCGGCTTCGGTTCTCCTCTCGACGCGGCGCAAGCCGGACGCCGAGGACAACATGCGGATGCTGGACGTCTTTCGACGGCATGAAATCCGCTTCGTTTTCGGCATCGGCGGCAATGACACGTCCGAAACGCTGGAGATCATCAATAAGGCGGCAAAGGATGCCGACTACGAGATTCGGGTGTTCCACGTGCCCAAAACCATCGACTGCGACCTCGTGCTGAACGATCACACTCCCGGCTATGGCTCGGCAGCGCGGTTTGTGGCACGGGCCTTCATGGGCGTGGACCTGGACAATGCCTGCTTCGGGGGGATTTACGTGGGCGTGTGCATGGGCCGCCACGCGGGGTTCCTCACGGCCGCGTCGGCGATCTGCCGCAGCAAGCCGTCCGATGGCCCGCATCTTGTCTACGTGCCCGAGCGGCCAATTGAGATCAACAGCTTCCTCGAAGAGGTCTGCTCGGTTTATGAACGTTACGGTCGGTGCGTAATCGCAGTGAGCGAAGGAGTGGAGACGTCCGAAGGGATGATACTGCTCGAGTCGCTGCGTGGCGAACTCGAGCGGGACACTCACGGGAACGTGCAGCTGAGCGGCACGGGAGCGCTCGCAGACGCCTTGATTGAGCGGATAAGAGAGCGGATGGCGCAGACATACCCTGACGAGAGCTTTCGCGGCCGGGGCGATACGCTCGGGTATCCGCAGCGTTCGTATCCCGACCAGTCTGAGATCGACCGTTCCGAGGCCTACGGGGCCGGCCGTTTTGCCGCGCAGATGGCCCTGGCGGGCAACATCGACGGCTCGGTGACGCTCAAGCGCGAGGATACCGCCGATTACAGGGTCCGTTTCGAGCTGGTGGAACTCAGCCTGGTCGCAGGCAAGACACGCACGCTCCCGGATGAGTTCATCAATTCTGCGGGCAATAATGTCACCCGGGCATTCATCGACTGGGCCATGCCGCTCGTCGGCGAGATGACTCCGAGGCCGCGTATCGAGATGCAGAAGATGGCGCCTAAATAGGGTCCGCCTCGGGAGTCTCCGGCGGAGCCGCAAGGCGTTCGTTTCTCCCGGCAATAGCAGGGCCGTTGTCGGGTTACAGGGCGTTTTCTGATACAGAGGGTCTTCCACCGTGAAGCTTGTGATATTCGAGAGCCCGGAGTACGATGCTCTCTATCCGCTGACGTATCTGCGGCCGAGTTTCGAGTTGCGTTGCGGCTATTCTTCGCTTGCCGAACGCCTTTCGCACCTGATCCCGCACGATGAGGTCGCGTTCTGCCTGCGCGAGCACCTCGCGCCTACGGCATCCGAGCGCCTCGAGGGCGTTCTGAACCCGTGGGGCGAGTTAGCCGGCAGCGATGTGCTGTTCGTGAACGGCTGCTGGCTGCCGGGAGGCCCCGTCAAGGTGCCCGAAAGGGGTGAGGTGGGCGTGTGCGGCGGGCACGTGCTCTATGCGCGGCCGACGATCGAACAGCATCGTACGTCGGGGCTCGCCGATGTCGGCAGTATTGACGAACTCGATACGTGGCTCCTCAGCCTCGCCGGGACGAAGCATCTCGAGGAACGTATCATCACGCGGCCATGGCATCTGGTCGAGTACAATCCCGCTGCAATGTGCGAGGACTTCGATTACATGGGCGCCGGAGGTGTGCAGGGCCGTATGTCGCCCCAGGCGGCTGTCATAGGGAGCACGAGCGACCTGTGCGTCGCGCCGACCGCCGAAGTGCAGTCGATGGCAGTGATCGACACGACGGGCGGGCCGGTCTTCATTGCGGAAGGCGTGACAGTCTTCCCGTTCTCCCGGATAGAAGGTCCGGCGTATATCGGGCCCGAGACGCAGATCGTGGGCGGGAACATACGCGAGGGCTGCTCGATCGGGCCGGTCTGCCGCGTCGGCGGCGAGGTCGAAGAAACCATCATTCACGGATACTCGAACAAGTATCACGACGGCTTCCTGGGCCATGCTTACATCTGCGAGTGGGTCAATCTGGGCGCCCTGACTACCAACAGCGACCTGAAGAATGATTACTCCAATGTCCAAGTGTATGTCCGCGGGCAGTTGGAAGATAGCGGCGGCTCGAAGGTCGGGTGCTTTGTGGGCGACCATACCAAGACGAGCATCGGTACATTCTTGAATACGGGTACCGTTGCCGGGGTGATGTGCGTGCTGGTGGGGAGCGGCGGCGTGCTGCCGAAGAATCTGCCATCTTTCTGCTGGTACCTCAACGGACGGTTCTACCGGGGCTCGGGTTTCAAGTCGGCGACCGCCACGGCGGCTAAGGTGACCTCGCGCCGGGGCCG
>JAUWKK010000213.1 GCA_030614245.1 Planctomycetota bacterium
CCAGCGCGATGTCGAACGCCATCCAGGCGACGCCGTGCTGCGCTTCAATCTCGCGAAGACGTTCTACGACCTCAAGCGCTGGCCGGAGGCGGTCGAGGCCTTCGAGCGGTTCCTCTCGACTGGGCCGCTGGGCGAATGCCTCTGCTGGGGCGAGCTGTTCCTGGCCGGCGCGCTATTCAGGCTCGACCGGCTCGACGATGCCGAGCGCCACGCGCGGCTGGCTCTCGATGCCTTCGGCGGCCACGCGCAGCCTCGGTGCCTGCTCGGCGATATCGAGGCGAAGCGCCGGCATTGGGACGCGGCGCGGCAGTGGTTCACGTCGGCCGCGAAGACGCCCGTGCCGGAGCACGCGATCCTTTTCGTGAACCGTTTCTTCCACGGCGAATACCCGCGCACGCGGCTGCGTGAGGTCGAGCGGTTCGCCGGGCCGTTCAGGCCCGGAGACGCCGGCACGCTCTGCATCTCGCTGGCCGAGGGCCCGGTCGAAGGCGCCGAGCACGTCACGATCGATCCCTCCGAGCCGGCCCTCCCCGAGTGCGGACGCAAGTTCGACCGCATAATCGCCGACGGCGTCGTCGATAAATTCTCCAGCCCGGTCGCCGTGATGAACGGCCTGTTCGACCTGGCGGACGACGGAGCCGAGGTGGTCGTCAGGACGCACCGGGCACCGTCGCCGGCGTCAGCCGGCGATCCCTTCGCACGCTCGCAGTGGAACGAGCAGACCTTCTGGTACATCCAGCGCGGGAACGTCCTGCACGAGAAGTTCCGCGAGCCCTACGGCATCAGGTGCAGCTTCAACATCCGCCGCGTCAAGGTGGCAGGCGAGGTCATCACGGCCGAGCTCGAGGCGGTCAAGAGCGACCGCTGCGACGTGGTCTCGATCATCGTGCTGAACTGGAACACGGCGGCGATCACGCGGTGCTGCATCGATGCGATCGGCCGGCACGTCGTCCATCCGCACGAGATCATACTGATAGACAACGGCTCGACCGAGCCGGGCACGGAATCGCTGGCGCGGCTCGACGGCGTGCGGTTCTTTCGAAATGCCGAGAACGCAGGCTTCGCCCGAGGCTGCAACCAGGGCGCAAACTCGGCGAAAGGCGACCTGCTGCTGTTTCTCAACAGCGACTGTATCGCCGACCGCGATTTCCTCGCGCCGATGGTGGAGCTGTTGCTCTCGAAGCCGAAGGCGGGCGCGGTTGGGCCGTTCGCCGACTACGCGGCGCCGCCCCAGGGCTTCATTCCGCGCGACGAATGGACGGAACGAGAAGACTTGCTCCTCGGCGAGAAGCAGTTCCTCGTCGGTTTCTGCCAGTTGATGCGGCGCGACGTCTTCCAGAAGCTCGGCGGTTTCGACGAGAAGTTCGACCTCGGCGGCTACGAAGACTTCGACCTCTCGCTCCGCCTGGGCCGAGCCGGCTACGAGAAATGGATCTGCGGCAAGGCGTGGATACACCACATCGGCCACCAGACGTTCCTGCGCAACGGCATCCCCAACCCCTGCATCACGCCCGGCGCGCACAACCGGCGGCACTTCGAGGAGAAGTACGGGGTGCTCGGTTAAGAGGAGCAACTCTTGAACTCACCCCCCATGCCCCCTTGCCACCCTTTCCAGCTGTAATCCGGGACCCCGTCAGTCGTCGTCGCCGGTGAGTATGTCGTGGAGCTTGTCGAGGGCTTCGTGTTCGATCTGCCTGACGCGCTCGCGGGTGAGCCCTATTTGCGCGCCGACCTGTTTGAGCGTCATCGGCTCGGTGCCCTCGATGCCGTATCGCATGCGCAGCACGTCCGCCTCGCGTTCGGTGATGGCATCGAGCAGTTCGTGCAGCCGGAGCTTCTCCTGCCGGTCGAAGATTATCTCTTCGGGCCGGGGGATGGAGTGGTCTTCGATGACTTCTTTGAGCGAATACATCAGGTCGAGGCTGATCGGCTGACTGCTCGAGAGGGGATCTCTCATGACGCGGCGTATGACGTTGATCCGTTCGGGCGCCATGTCGAGATGCTCTGCGATCTCCTCGATCGTCGGCTCGCGCCCGAGCGATGCGGCGAGCTGCGTCTGTGCCTTCTTCCACTGCGCGATCATATCGATCACGTACGCCGGAATGCGAACGGTCTTTACCGTACTCGTGATCGCCCTGCGGATGCATTGCTTGATCCACCAGGTGGCGTAAGTGCTGAACCGTCCTTCGTCGGGCCTGAATCGCTCGACCGCCTTGAGCAGGCCTAAGTTGCCTTCTTCGATGAGATCGAGGAAGGACAACCCGCGATTGACGTACGTTTTCGCAATACTGATGACCAGCCGCAGGTTGGCGGTTATCAGCCGATCCCGGGCCTGCTGATCTCCCTGGAGGAACCGCTCGGCGAGTTCCTTTTCCTCTTTAGCCGTCAGCAGTCCGATGTTGCTGATGTCCTTGAGATAGGTTTCGAGGGCCGGTTCTTTGACGATGGCTCGTCCTCCTCGGCCCGGACGCGGATGTCCGGCCAGCGATCGCGGAACTTATCCCCAAGACTCCAGTATAGGAATCTTCGCGGCGGAATCAAGTTCAAACGTTCAAAACCCCGCAGGCGCAAGGAAAGCTCCAGAGGAGCGAAGGGCTATAGCCCCGCCTATGCCGGGGCTTAGGGAACGCGTCTTGCCGGTAAGCCGCGCGGCTGCTCACCGGGCCGCTGCTTTCAACGGCTTGAGGCGGATGTTGCGGTATGCGACCGGGCCGTGATCGCCCTGGAGCATGAGCGGGCCGACAGGCTTCTCGTCTCTGAACGCCCCGGCCCGGGTCATCCCGGTCACCCCCTGGTTCTCGTGGATGACGATACCGTTGTGCACGACCTCGACGAAGACGGCGTTGGCGGTCTTCTTGCCGTTCTCGTCGAAACGCGGCGCCTTGAAGATTACGTCGAAAGTCTGCCATTCGCCGGGTTTGCGGGATGCGTTGACGCGCGGCGGACGGCCCTCGAAGCCTTTGCCGTTGCGCCAGCGCTGGTAGATGCCGCCGCAATCGCTGTGCTTCGGTTCCGTCACGCCCCAACTCTCGAGTACCTGAATCTCGTACCGGCCCATGAAGTATACGCCGGAGTTCGAGCCTTTCGGCACCACGAACTCAACGTGAGCCTCTACGTCGCCGTGTTCGTGTTTCGTCAGGAGGTTGCGCGTTCTGCCTTTCGCGCCGTTCACGATGATGCCCGTGCCCGCCTTCCAGCTCAGCAGCTTCTCATTCTTCGGATTCACGAAGACCTCCCCCGCTATCTCCCAGTCGCCGGTCTTCCCGCGCCACGCCGAGAAGTCGCCGCCCTCGATAGGCTCGACGCACTTCGCATCATCGGCACCATGAACCACGCCCATCAGGCAGACTACGCCAACCAATACGCTTATACATCCTGGCACTGCACTCATAGTATCTCTCCTTCAACGAGGCCCCCAGGGAATCACCTGTTCACTACAGACGCTATTGTAGGACAAGACGGAACGAGATGCAATCCCTCGTGCAGAGCAGGTTGCGTAGTTCGGTGCCGTGTATGTGTTTAGCAACGCAGAGAGCTCCGAAGAAGCGACAGGCCGCAGCCACGCAGAGGCAACATCCCTCCGTGGGGCAGGCACCCGAACAACACGGATAATGAGAAGACGGCGCATCTCGACAGCCAGACCACCTTATCTGCATCTGCGTTTATCTGTGGTTCCATTCCCTCCTCAAGCAGAATACTCTTAAGGCCTGCGGGGAAGATGCTTTTTCGATGTGCCGTAACTCCGCTCATCACAAGCGGTAACGTACAGCGCAACCGACTCTCTCCACCAGAAGAATGCTTGCCTCGAGCCGGTGCGGTGGCTACAATCTCCCGCGAAATAGCCGGCCAGTCGGATCAGCCAGGAGCCAGCCCGCACAGCAACGCGGCCAAGCAGGATTCAGTTTTCAGTGATCAGTGATCAGTATTCAGTGGGATTCAATGGCGATATAGCGCTTACTTCTTACTTCTTCCTGGTTACTGCTTACTGCTTACTGATTACTGATTACAGACTTGCCCGGCCGCCGGCGAAGACCGGCTTCAACGGCCCCGCAGATATGTGGAGCAGACTTTCCAGTCTGCTAAAGTGAATCGGCAGGCTAAAAGCCTGCCCCACTAAGAGAAATGATTCGTTGACAATCTTTCCTGCTTGCGTATAGGTGAAGCGATGAATGCTGTGCTGCTGGTTGCTAGTTGCCTGATGTCGGCGGCGGGCGGTTCGGTGTGGGAAGTGGCCGTGCCGGAGTTCGCCGTCTCGTCCAAATCCGCCGGGGAGGCTTGGCGCGGGTGCGCTGTAGCGGTTCTGGTGTCCGGAGCTCTCGATGTCGCTGCGCCGTACAGGAAAGTTCTCCATGCTGAATTGCTCGCCGGCGAGCGGCCGCGGGCGCGCTGGCGCGCCGCTCAGGCCGCCCGTATCGGCCGGCTCACCCTTGCGAAGGCCACCCTGCTGGGCCGCAGTTCATCGAAGGATGGCTCGCTGCTCGTAAGTTGCAGGTTGATAAGCACATGCGACGGCAAGGTGATCGAGCGGGGCGAGTTCGAGGCGCGGGACATCTTCGATGCCGCGAAAAAGACTGTCACCTGGATAGTCGAGCACGTTTCGGAAGCCCGTGCAGCGAAGCTGCCGACGGAGAATGCCGAAGCGCTGCGGCTGTATTGCCGCGCGATCTCGTGCAGGCGCAGCGAGCTCGACGCCAGATGGAGTCTTCTGCAGGCCGCCGTGGCGGCTGACGGCTCGTTTCCGCAGGCGCTCGATGAGCTTGCCCGGGCGCTTTCCCGGCGGGATGAGCATGCTAAGGCGATTCTGGTCTCGAGCCGGCTGGGCCGTCTGCCGGGCTGGGCCGGGCGGGCGAATCTGCTCAAGGGGCGGATCAGCGAGAGGCGCGGGCAATTCGGACGCGCGCAGCAGTACTACGAGCAAGCCGGCGAAGACGAGCAGCAGCGCCCGATGGTGCTCTATCGGCTGGCATCTATGGCGGACAGGCGCGGCGAGACGGCGAAAGCCGAGGCGCTGTGCATCGAAGCACTGGCTGCCGACAGCCCGCCCCAGCGGGCAGGCGCGTGCGCCCCGGCCGCGAACCTCCTCGGAGTGATCGATTCCCGGCGCAACGCCAGCGGGAAGGCAATCGAATGGTATCGCCGGGCGATTGCCGCCGATCCGCTCTGGGACAAGCCGCACGATAACCTCGCGGTCATGCTCGACGATCAGGGCGACATCCGCGAGGCTGCCGCCGAGCTTCGCAAGGCTATCGAGTTGAACCCCGACAACGTCCGCTGCCTGCGCAGGCTCGCGATCATTCTCGCGGGCGGCTGGCACTACGACGCGGCCATAAAGTACGCGAAGCGGGCCGTGGAACTGGACCCCAAGAGCGCGGATACCGTCCAGAC
>JAUWKK010000099.1 GCA_030614245.1 Planctomycetota bacterium
CTGCTAAACGCGGATCAGAAACAACTCATCGCGGTGCTCTACTGTGTGCTTCTGCGGCTCCCCTCTTCTCTGTGATAATCTGCGGTTTCATCCTGCCAAGAAAGGCAACCACAGATTAACGCTGATTAACGCTGATCAGAAAGAACTCATATCTGTGTTCATCTGTGTTCATCTGCGGTTCCATCCGGTGTAGCGCTTTTCGAAAGATGAAACGGCTGATATGCTTTTCCGCTGCCCGTGAAGAACTTGGTGAAGAATTCGTAGTACTCGAGACGTACGACCTGGATCCCTACGACCATTCCTTCCAGGACGATGATGAGGGCATTTCCGAAGATCAGCACCAGCGCGGCGATAAGGGGGCCGCCGGGCATTTTTCCGACGATCTTGACCATCTCGAAGATCGCCATGCAGAGGCCGGCGTGGCCCAATGCGAATGCGCCGACACGCGCGAACGATGCGGTGTTCGATACGAACGACGAAACCGTTTCCATCACCTCGACACCCGCCTCCATTATCCCGCCGAAAATCCCTTCGTGGAACAGCTTGCTCTTGCGGGTGATAAGCGCGTAGATCGGCTCGCGCAGGAAGATGATGACGAGCGGCAGCGCCACAAAGAGCATCGCGTGCCAGGGCTTGAAGTCGTAGTCGGCCCCCTGGATGTATGCCCGGATGCCGAGCCCGAGGACGCCGGTATAGAAGATTGCGCCGATGATGCCCGTCCGCCCCAGGACACCGTTGTAATAGTCGCCGCTGCGCAGGCGGTTCACGATGTTCATCAGCAGGCCGACGCAGATCAGCAGGGCACCGAACGCCACCGTCGCGCCGATGAACGGCATCATGCTGCCCGGCGCCATCGGGCGTATCAGGGCGTACTTCTCTTCGATGGATGCGATGCCGAAAACGCTGGCGTAAATCGTTCCGAAGATCATCGAAGCGCCGCCGCCGTATGCGATGATCGTAGCGAAGTCTCTTGTGGCGGCATCCGTCACTTTTCGTCTGACGACAAGGCCGATGATGAGCAGGATCAGCCCGTGGCCGACGTCGCCGAACATTATCCCGAACATCACCAGGAAGCTGACGGCGACCATGAGAGTCGGCTCGACCTCGCGATAACCGGGGAAGCCATAAGCCTTTACGAGCATCGCAAAGGGCTGCAGCCACGGGGGATGCTTGATCTCTGTCGGCACATCATCGACAGCTTCGTCGGGATCGCTCACCTCGATCACGGCCATCCCATCGGTTTCATCGAGGGTTGCCCGCTGGAGTTCACCGATCCGCTCCTCGGGCACCCAGCCATTGATGAGGAACGTGTTGCGGGTGCGGCTGAAATGGTTCTGTGCGTGTATCACCTCGACCTCGCTCTCGGCGCGCGTTTGCCACGAGATCAGATCGGCGCCATGCCGTTCGGCGATGCCGGCGAGGAAAAGATTAACCTTGCGCAGTTCCATCGACTGGCTGTCGAGTTCCTCGGTAAGCCGCGTGCAGACTTCCGCCGGGATGCCTTCCTGCTGGTCGGAGATCTCATCGGCCGTGAAGCTGTGCTTCTCGAGGGCGGAATCGAGAGCGAAACGCCCCTTGCGGCTCGATACTGCGGCGATTGTGAGCAAGCCGCTCTTGTCCGGCGCTTCCTGCAGCGGGATTATGAGTGCTGACGAACTGGCATCGTTTTGAAGGCTCGGCAGGTCGCGCTCTGAGATGTGCCCCGATGCGAAGTGGACGAACGAGAGCTCCTTGAGCCTGTGCAACGGCACACCGAGGCGGCGGATAGGTTCAACTTCGCCGAGCATCTGCTTGAGTTCGGCGACCCTTGCTTCGATGATGTCACGCTGGTCGAGATGCTGCTGCGCTTCTTCTTCGATCCGGCTGACGGAGGCGCGTATCTGCTTGAGCGGGACGTACGGTGGCTGCTCGGCGTGTCCCGAGAGAACCAGGCCCACCTGCCCGGCAAGCAGATCGATTGCAGCCATTATCTCGCGGCAGAGCGCGAGGTCGCCGCTGTGATCGCGCTCCTGAAGTTCGGCGGCTCCGGGCGTGTACGGCGCAGTAGTCAGATGCATGACGCCAAGCTTGCCGAGTACCCACGTCAGCTTATGCCGGTGCTGATCGAGCGCGAGTATCTCGACTTTCTTCATCGGAGTTGGCGAGAGCAGTCCGCGCTTCATCTTGCTGTTACCAGTCTCTGGAGTATCTCATCGGATGGCCGCTTGAGCCGGACCATCTCGATCAGGCGAATGAAATTCAAAAGCTCGACACGCTTCAGATATATGAAGCCAAGCACGGCTCCAAGGTCGAAAAATGAACCATAATAGATGCGGTTGGCCAAGTGATAGAGGCGACTCCACATCGCCGCCTCGATGTCGCCCGCGTTAGTGACGCTCCTTGCCCTGTCTATCAGGGGGCCGGGGATAGCCGCGACGGCATCAGCCTGACTTCCTGCGTCGAGTATCCGGCGCAGTTCAGTGGTGGCAAGCTCACCACGGTTGGCCAGCAGTGGCTCGACGTCCTCGGGCGGCAGGCCGTAAGTGAACCGCCCGCGCAGGATTACAAGGATATTGTAGATATCGATCTCGAGGCCGATCAGCGGCGAGCAACTGCTCTGATCTGCCCGGCAAAGCGTTTGCAGCAGTGCGGCGAGGCGGTTGTGATACTCGCGGTCAATGGCGGATTCGATAAGATACGACTTGCCGGGCTCGCGGGCCTGCTCTATCTGTTCGCCGGCCGCTGCGGCAACCTCGGGATAAGGAATCAGGTTGACTATACTGGCGAGCTCCGGCCTTTCGGCCAAGCTGTCGAGGTCGATGTCGAACGGTGGCGGGAATTCGACGAGATACGGCCGAACGGCAGAGAGCGTCTCGCCTGCGGCGATGCCGCGCACGACGACCTTTATGTTCTCGAGCAGGTGCCTTGCCATCAGCCAGTCGATTATGTCTCGCCGGGGGCCGGAGCCCAAACGTGCGATCTCGAGCAGTTCCGCCAAGTGGTGCCCGACGATCTGGCGCTCGAGGTCGAGATGATCGACGAATTCGCGGCGTTCGAGGAGTTCGGCCCCGATATCGCCCAGGCTGCGGAGCCGCGCCAGCGCTGCAAGGCGGTCGCCCTCGAAGAGCTTCCGGTGCCGTCCGCGCACCTTCGTGGCGACAAACGTGAAGTCGACCGACGATGCGATGCCAGCCTGGCTTTTGGTGCTCAGCAACCCATTGCTCCATTAGTGTCGGCCGAGTACGGCCGCTACTACCATGTCAACAGCCTTCTGCCGGGCCTCTGGTGCGACCTCGGCAAGCCTGCTGCTCTTCTCATTAGCTTCTTCGAGGCGGCGTTCGCGCTCGGCCCGGGCCTCGTCAATCTTGTCATTGGCGAACTTCCGGCTCTTTGTGAGGGCGTCGGCCCGAGCCGCATCGAGAATCTCTCGAGCCCTGATACGCGCCGCTCCTGTTACCTTGTCACCTGATTTCTCGGCTTCCGCCACAATGCTGCGGGCCTTTTCTTCGATCTCGAGGACCTTCTCAATGAGGTCTTTCATACTCGCTATTCCTCTTCCGAATGAAACCGCAGATCAACACAGAGAAGAGCGAAACCGCAGATAAACACAGATAAACACAGATGCATACAGATATTGGTTCTTTCTGATCTGCGTTCATCAGCGTTCATCTGTGGTTGCCATCTCTTCCGAATTAAACCGCAGATCAACACAGATAAACACAGATGCGGACAGATATTGGTTCTTTCTGATCTGCGTTCATCAGCGTGATCCCTGCCCGCCTTCGGCGGGTGTGGTTCCCATCTCTTCCGCTCGGATCAGATCGAGAGCTTCCAGTGGCGTCTTGCAGGCTAGCAGGCGTTCGATGAATCTCGGTATCGACATCAGCGTGCTGGTCTCCTGGAGTGCGATGACATGCGGGCCGGGTTCGCCGGCCCTGGCCAGCAGCAGCATGACGACGTGCACGGGCTTGTGGTCGATGGCGTCGAACTCGACGCCTGTCCCGGACAGCCCGAGTGCGGCGGTGAGCTCGGGGATGGACTCGAGCCTGGCGTGCGGCAGTGCGACTCCGCCGCCGATGCCCGTCGAGCCCTTCGCCTCGCGATCGAGGATAGCATCGATCGCCCCTTCGCGATTCTCCACCCTGCCGGCCTGCACCAGCAACTCAATCAGCTCGGCAACCACCTCATCGGTGAATTCACCTTCCAAGTCTATCTTTATCGAATTGACATCCAGAAGCTCGTAAAGCGCCATCTGTGCTTCCTCAGTATTACTGGAACCCTGACCGACCCTCGACATACGGGCCAGCAGAACATCTTACCGTTTGGGCCAGTGCGGTTCAAGGCTAAACAGACCGCAAGTTGGAGCGATACGTTGACCGCTCCGGCCCCGATGTGTATGATTTGGGTCTTATGCATAACGTTGAGGTGAAGGTCCGATGCAGCGATCTCGATGCCGTCCGTTCGGCTGCGGAACGGCTCGGTGCACGTCACGCCGGGCTGCTCCGGCAGATGGACGTGTTCTTTGAGACGCCCGAGGGCAGGCTGAAGCTTCGCCGTTGCGAAGGTGCTCAGCCCGTCCTGATCGCATATCGCCGTGAAGACGCCGCCGAGGCACGGCGATGCACGTATCATCTGCTCGAACTGACCGACGAGCAGGCCGACTCGCTCGAATTGCTGCTCGGCCTCGTGGGGCGGCCTTGTCCCGTGGTCGAGAAGGAGCGCGATCTGTATCTGTGGCGGAACGTCCGCATCCATCTCGATCGCGTCGCCGGGCTCGGCGATTTCGTCGAACTTGAGATCGTCGGCGAGACAGATGATGCACGCGGCCGTAAAGTTGCCGCACGGCTCATGAATGAGCTTGGCCTGCGAGATGAAGACCGCGTGGCCGTGGCCTATGTGGATTTGCTGGAGAATGTTTGACGGCTCTGCCCGCGACATGAGACGAAAGGGACGCTATTGTGACCGACGATGCAGCAGTGAGGCGGATTCTGGATGCGAACTTCAATCGTGCGCGGGAAGCGCTTCGGGTGATCGAAGATTACGCGCGGTACGGGTTGGACTGTGCTCCGGCAGCGCATGCCTTGAAACAACTTCGGCACGACTTGCAGGCGGCGCTGAAGGACTTGGCGGCTGCCGGCGGTCTCGTCCTTTCGCGGGCAGTGGATGGCGACGTGGGCCGCGAGGACAAGCTGCCGACTGAGGCGGAGCGTTCCGACGCTCTCGGCGTGGCGGGTGCGAGCTTTTCCCGATTGCAGCAGGCGCTTCGTTCGATTGAGGAGTACGGCAAGCTGGCCGATCCGGCCATAGCGGGGGCGGTGGAGCGGCTGAGATATCGCAGCTATGAGATCGAGCAGATGTTGCTGGCGCGGGCGAGGCCCGTCGCGCGGCTCGTACGATGCCGCCTGATGGTGCTGGTGACCGAGAAGTTCGCGCAGGGACGCTCCCACGCCGAAGTCGCCGAAGCCGCCCTTACAGGCGGGGCGGACATGATCCAGCTCCGCGTGAAGGAGATGGCCGACGGCGAGATACTTCAGATCGCACGGCAACTCCGAGACGTCACCGACCGGCACGGGGCGATGCTGATAATCAATGACCGCCCCGACGTAGCGGCGCTTGTCAACGCCGATGGTGTCCACCTCGGGCGTGGCGATCTGCCGGCCCCTGAGGCCCGCCGGATCATGCGTCCGGGATGCGTGATCGGCTCATCGACGCACAATCCCGACGAGGCCGCCGCAGCGCTGAGGGAATCCGCCGATTACCTCGCGCTCGGTCAGATATTCGAGTCGCGCCCGAAAGAAACCGGCAACCTCGCCGGCCTCGAATACATCCGCTGGGCCGCTGAGCACGTGCCCGTGCCGACGCTCGCGATTGGTGGAATCACGGCCGATAACGCTGCCGACGTCATCGCGGCAGGAGCACATGGCGTGGCGGTGTGCACTGCCGTCATCGCAACGGAGAACATCGAAGCGGCGGCACGGCAGCTCCGGGAGCGTCTGGATGAGGCGTCCGAGCGGAGGGGTTCGGGCTGAGTGTGGCCGAGGGATATCTATGGAATTGCGTGACCGTCTTCGGTGCCGTTATCACCCTGAACGTGCCGCCGTTGAGCAGGGCGAGCGGTGCGGCGATTATTGGTGCGAGAGGGGTGTCCGCGAGCGAGCGGGCGTACCTCTGTGTTCGAGTTGCTTTCGCTGGGCTGAGAGAATCCCCTATGCCTGGCGGCCGGGCAGACCTGTGAGACTATGGCGGATCCTGCGATGCCTGAGCACCGTGCGCCAGTGCCCGGAGTGCGGCGGCGAGCATCATTACGAGGTCTTCGCCAGAATTCACCCGCGCTGGGTCGCATACGTCTATGCTCCATACAGCCCTATTCGCATGGCGATACTCGCGTTGGCGTACGGGTTCCTGGGGAAGAGACTGTGGACAAGAGCCAAGAGCCTGTACGCCGACGTGACGTGTCCCGAGACCGGGGCCACGTTCCGGCACGTGGATCCGATTGTTGACGACAAGAACGACCTGCCGGGGCATCTCGAGTCCGTCGAGTGCCACCTGATCGGCGCTCTGGAAGAGGTCGGGCCGAGGCTGTCGAACTGTGAAAACGGGCACACACAGTCGCAGATCATCGGCCGATGCGAATCGTGCGGCACAGCCCTGTGCCGATATTGCCGAGCCGGCGAAGGTGAAACGCTGAGATGCTGGCGTTGCGTCAGACCTGTGCACGGGGACCGCAGCAGATGATGCGAATCTTGGAATTCCGGTTGGCCGCTTGTATAATGCCGCGAGTGGAGAGACACATGAAGATCGGCATTATGGGCGGGTCGTTCGATCCGATACACGTGGGGCACCTGAAGGTGGCCGGGGAGATGCGCGAGAAGCGCCGGCTCGACAAGGTGGTCTTCATCCCCACTAACATCCCGCCCCATAAGGCCCACCGGCAACTGGCGGCTCCGAGGCATCGCCTCAGGATGGTCGAGCTGGCGATCGCCGATCATCCCGGCTTCGAGGTGTCGAGGGTCGAGATCGACCGTGCGGGGCCGTCGTACAGCATAGATACGATAGATCAGCTTCAGGAAGAATGGGGCGACGGCCACAGCATTTTCTTCATAATCGGCGCCGACACGCTTGCCGAGCTCTCCGTCTGGCGCAGGCCCGGCGAACTGATCGAGCAGGCCGATTTCCTCACGGCCGCGCGGCCGGGAATGGATATGGATTTCTGGGACGAGTTGAGCTTTACATTCACTCCCGAGCAGGTCAGACGGCTTCGTGATGGCTGTGTCGATACAACGCCGGTGGATATATCGTCGACTGAAATCCGCAATCGAGTGCGGTCAGAGATGTCGATTCGGGGGCTCGTCCCGCCGGCCGTCGAGGAATACATAGTACGGCACGGTCTGTATCGTGCCATGAGGGGAGAATCGAAATGAAGCACCGGAATTTGATCGCCTTGGTACTCGTCCTGGCGTGCGTCGGCTGCCCGCAACTGCAGAATCTCAGCCGGGTCATAATGAACGTGAACGTCTTCAGCACGCAGGAGGAAGTTCAGTTCGGGCAGCAACTGTCGGCGGAAATCGAGAAAGAGATGAAGGTTCTGGATGATCCGAAGGTTCAGGACCACGTGCGCCGGATCGGCCGGAAAATCGCTGCCAAAGCGCCCCGGCAGGACGTGGAATATCACTTCACGGTGATAGACAACATCAAGGAAGTGAACGCCTTTGCGGGGCCCGGCGGCTACGTTTACGTGTACACCGGCCTGCTGAAGAAGGTGAGCGACGACAACGAACTGGCCGGTGTGCTCGCCCACGAGGTCGGGCACGTATCGGCCAGGCATTCAATGAAGCAGATGACGAAACGCATGGGCTTCGATGCGATCTCGAAGATGCTGCTGGGCGAAGATGCGCAGGAGTGGCAGGTCACCGCAACCCAAATGGTGTCGGGGCTCGGCTTCTTGAGTTTCAGCCGCAAGCAGGAATATGAGGCGGACGAGCTTGGCGTTCAGATAATGAATGCTGCCGGATATGACGCGCGCGGCCTGCTGCGTTTTCTCGACAAGCTCGTGGCAATGCGCGACCGCGAGCCGTCCGCCGTCGAGAGAATGCTGGCGACGCACCCGGCACCCAGCGAACGCCGCGCCAGAGTCGCCACGCAGCTCAGGGCGATGGGCTTGGCACACCAGCCAGTTCAGCCGCAACTTCATATCGATCGGTGATGAGAGCGGACGCTGCTGACGCGCTACTCGAGCGCCGCCCGCAGATCGGCGATCATCGCTTTCGTCGCGGCTTCGACGGCCTGCTGCCAACGGCTTTCGCCGAACCGCTGTTTCCACAGCTCGCGCTGGTGGGCGAAGATTATGCCCCGGGACGAGTTCACGACGGCACCTTTGCCATCCGCATTGAAGCACGGTGCCACGTCGTCAGCCGTCCCGCCCTGTGCTCCGTAGCCCGGCACGAGGAAGAAGCTCCGAGGCATCAGTTCGCGCAGTCGTGCCGCCTCCTGCGGCCAGGTAGCACCGACCACCGCACCTACGGAGCTGTATCCCCGCTCGCCGACCAAGCCGGCTCCCCAGCCGTTCACGTACTTCGCGACCGAGA
>JAUWKK010000260.1 GCA_030614245.1 Planctomycetota bacterium
GATGCGGTCGAGCAGCGGCCCCGAGATCCGACTCAGGTATCGCTGGATCGCAGGGATCGCGCAGTTGCACTGCCGACGCGGGTCCGTCAGAAAGCCGCAGGGGCACGGGTTCATAGAGGCCAGCATCATGAAAACCGCCGGGAAAGTGACTCTCGATGCGGCGCGCGAGATTGTCACGTAGCCGTCTTCAAGCGGCTGCCGGAGGCTTTCGAGAGCGGCCCGGCTGAACTCCGGCAGCTCGTCGAGGAAGAGGACTCCGTTGTGAGCAAGGCTGATCTCTCCCGGCTGCGGAATGGCTCCACCGCCGACGAGTGCGACGTTGCTGGCGGTGTGATGCGGTGAGCGGAACGGGCGGGTACTGAGCAGGGCATTCCCTCGCGGGAGGATGCCCGAAGCGCTGTGAATGCGCGTCGTCTCGAGGGCCTCCTTCAGCAGCAGCGGCGGGAGTATGCCGGGCAGCCGCTTGGCGAGCATTGTCTTGCCCGAGCCGGGGGGGCCGATGAGAAGAGCATTGTGCCCGCCGGCGGCGGCGACGGTCAGGGCTCTCTTGACGCTCTCCTGGCCCTTGACATCTATGAAATTGAGTTCCTGCTCGTAAGCAGATTCCATTGCTTGGTCTATGTCGACGGTCTGCGGGATGATCTGCGTCTGGCCGGAGAGGAAACCAGCGGCTTCGATGAGTGTATTGACGGCGATGACGTCGATCTCGCCGACTACGGCGGCTTCCGGTGCGTTTTGGGCCGGGACGAGGATGCCTTTCAGGCCAGCATCACGCGCGGCCATTGCGATTGAGAGGCCGCCCCGGATCGGGCGCACGGTGCCGTCGAGGGCGAGTTCGCCCGCGGCCACGTAATGCGCGCCGTCGAGTGTCTCGATCTGACCGTCGGCGTGAAGCATTCCGAGTGCCATCGGCAGGTCGAAGGCTGGGCCTTCCTTTCGGATGTCGGCGGGGGCGAGGTTTATGGTGATGTTGCCTTTAGGATGGTAGTATCCGCTGTTCTTGAGGGCGGCCCTGATTCGGTCCCGGGATTCCTTGACAGCGGCGTCGGGCAGGCCGACGACGACGCCATGGGCCATGCCTCGGGAGATGTCGACTTCGACGTCGACTATGTGCGCTTCGATGCCTAAGAGCGTGGCGGACTTGAGTTTTGCTAGCATTCTGTGCCCCGGCGAAACGTAGCGAAGCTGCCGGAGTATAGCGCTCAGGCGAGTTGCAGGCAAGGGTCGAGGCAGCCTGTCAGCAATTCCGCATCGAGCGTCCCGTCGGTGCTTTGGGGTTTGGTCAAACGTTTTGATAGCCGGGTTTGCAGAATCTCCCCCTTGCGCTCGAGCAGGCGTTCCAGCAGGCTCGACTCCGCAACTTCACGCTTCAACTCCTTTTCGAGGCTACAGACTTCAGGCTTCAGGGTTCACGGATGGCATTGGCCGCCTCTGCTCGTGGAGCTTTACTTCTTCTGCAATCTATTGGCACTTCCAGTCCGTATCCATTCTCGGTTTTGTCCTTGACACCCTTGAGATGTTGGAGCATGATAATGGCTGCCCGGTGCGCGCACCGTGGCATCTGTCGTAACCGCTCAGCGAACAACACCGAAAGGAGACAGCCATCGATACCGGATTCAGTCGACGCGATTTCATGATGGCAACAGCGGCGTCCGCCACGGCGCTCTCGGGGCTCCCGGCCAACTCCGCTGCAAGCAAGCCCATCAGATGGCCGTTCTATGCTTTCGACAACGGCCTGCGCAGCCCGAGTGTCAGAACGCTTGAGGCTAAATGCAAACTGCTCAAGGACTTAGGCTATGTCGGCCTTGAATACCACATCGACCACGCAGAGATGCCCGCGATGCTCGAGCAGCTCGACAGGCACGGGCTGAAGATGAACGCCATATATTACACGCCGCGGGTCGGGAAGCCGCTCGATCCCAGGCTACCCGAGATGATCGGGCGGCTGAAAGGACGCGATACGAGGATCGAGATGGCCATCGGGTGCAACAATTGCAAGCCGTCCGACACCAGCCGCGACCAGGATGGCGTCGACATGCTCAAGCGCGTCTCGGATATGTGCGCCGATACCGGGCCGTCCATCTCGATATACCCGCACACCGGATGCTGGACCGAGCGCGTCGAGGACGGCGTCAGAATGGCGAAACTCGTCGGGAGGAAGAACCTCGGCACAAACTTCAATCTCGTCCACTGGAAATGGGTCAAGCAGACGATCCCGCTCGAGCGGCTCCTGCGTCAGTCCCTGCCGCACATATTCGCCGTTACCATCAACGGCCATGCAGGCAGGAGGATCGTCTCGCTCGATCAGGGCGACTTCGACATCCAGGCATTCATGGCGCTCGTGCATAAGGTGGGATACGCCGGAGACGTCGGCCTGCAATGTTACAGCGTTGAAGGCGATTCGAGGGACCACCTCAAGCGCTCGATGCAGAAGTGGCGCGAGGTCATCAAGAATCTGAATGAGGGATAGCCTCAGCCGCGCTCCTCAACGGTCGGCTCTTATCGGATCAAGCGCAACGAATTCAGCGCTCCGCAGCCGGGCAGGCTTTTGAGATGTGAATACTCGCACCCAGCCGGCGCGTCTAATATGTTGGGGGATACTCCGCGCGGTCATGCAGACCGCTGCAATACGTCCAGCAGCTTGCGTGCGGCGGCGTCACCGGGGTTTTTCTTCAGGACGGCCTCGATCTCTGCAATCGACGCCTCGCGGTCGCCTCTGCACATCAGGATGTATCCCAGAACGAACCGGGCGGCCATGTCGTCGGGGTACTTCTCGACGTGCTGCCGCAGCGTCGATACCCGGCGGTCGAGAGCGTCCGGAATGCCGTAAAGTTTGGCGTGGTCGATCTTTATCTTGAGCCAGTCGGTACCGAGAGCGAGGGCTTTCCGGAGGTGATGGGCGGATTTGTCATAGCGGGCCTGGGCGAACCACGCGTGGGACAACGCAACGTGAGCGGCCGGTTCGTTGGGAGTCTCCTCGGCTGCCGTGCCGTATTCGATCACGGCCGCGTCAAAATCGTTCCGTCTGAAGGCGAGATCGCCGCGAGCGATCATCTTGGTGTATCGGTCGCCGAAGCTCGGCCTCGTCTCTATGAGCGCAAGGTGTGTGGCGTCTCGTGCGAGGCTGAGCGGATTGCTTGATGCAGGAGCAGCCGAACTCTTGGGCAGGGCCTTGAGGAGGTCGCTGTGTTTGACTGGAGCGGCGTTGGTACCGCCCGGCTTGTTGTATTTGTAGTCGAGAGTCCATACCGTTCGGCCGTAGCGCTCCTTCTTGATCTCGTTCTCGAGCCGCGCCTCGAGTATCTTATCGAAGGCGACGGTCGCCCAGTAGTTGCGCGGCTGGGGGCCGCTCATTCTCGGCTCGGAGATCTCGATTTCGTTCATGACCCGCACTTCGACGTCCCCCAGGCTGGGGCCGGTCTGCACGAGCTGCGCCTCAACGCGCGTGCGGTACTTCGCCAGCGAATTAGCACCCACCTCCGGCTCGGCTACTATCACCCCGTGCTGCATGTCGGCGACACGAAGCATGAAGTGTTTCTGCATTATCTTATTGGCGGCTTCCCACGTTTTCACGTACTCGGGCGATATCGTGCTGCGGGGGAACGTCCTCTCAGACGGCGGGTTCTGAAGTGGCGTGCAGCCGACGAGCGCTGCCGCCAGCATGAGCATAGCGGGAACGAAAAATCTCATCGCAGGCTCCTTTGCACAAGACTTGACCGTACTCGCGGCAGCCTCCAGTCATGTAATTATAGGCCGCAGGATGTCCGGATTCAATATCCTTCCGCCTGCAACCAAGCGGCCCGTGCCCCTTGCCATTGTGAATATATACACTCGTCGAGGTTATTATGACGCAAGAACTATTTGCAATCGCGCGTCTTGCACTGTACAAAGGTAGAAAGTGGGGACGGAAGAAAGTCCCGCATCGACCGGAACGAGGCGGCCAGCCCTAAGCTATGGTTCCATCTGAAATCGCAGACAATCTGGAGGACAGCAATATGACCAGGATAAAGGCCATTTTCATCGCCCTGATGCTTCTAAACCTTTGCAGTTGCGGGCCTTACACTCCGTGGTCGAGGCCGAACACCGTCTTCGAGCGCGAGAAGATCCTCTTCAAGGACTACAAGGTCAAGCGCTATCTGCGGCTCGTGAAACACAGCGTAACCCGCCTGCCCAGCGGATCGCTGCAGGCGGAGCTCGTCTTCGCTACCGTTAAGAACAAGGAGCTCAGGTGTGACTTCCGCATCAATTTCCACAACGAGAAGGGTATTGTCGTCGAGGAAGGCACCTGGGAGCCGGTGCTTTTCGAGCGCAACGCCGAGAAGACCGTCTCACGCAAGTCTATAGGCCCGGCAGCGGCCGACTATCGAATCCTCATCAGAATCCAGGAGTAAGATGGGGCAGCGGCTTCATTCCACCGCTCGGAGATGCAAACATGTCCCCGCGAACAGTTCTGATCGCTGTGTTGTTGCCTGCAGCCCTTATCGGCTGCGCCGGTCTGCCGATTGCGGACCCGTCCGTGCCGCCGGTGACGCATGCCCGCCCGCCGGTTATCGACCCTGTGCCGCCCCATGGGCCCGGCTAAGGACATCAAGCGCGGCGACCGCGTGGGCCCGGCA
>JAUWKK010000156.1 GCA_030614245.1 Planctomycetota bacterium
GGGCAGGACCTGAAGGGCAAGGGGCTGGAATACAACTTCAATCTCGTCAAGAATCGCTTCGGAGCCACGGCGCACGTCCGCGAGCTGAACGTCGGCAACTATCCATATCAGCAGTTGATGAATCTGTTCGGGAAGATGGACTACAAGGGGTGGATTTCGCTGGAATGCCGCACGAAGCCCGCGGATCCCATCAAGGCGCTCATCGAGCAGCGCGAGATATTCGAGAAGATGGTTGCCAGGGGCCAGGCGAAGATCTGAAGTCCAGGGGCTGAAGCCCGCTCTCCAGTGGCAGGCGGGCAAGTCTGCTCCGCATCACGCCGGTGGGACTTAGGAACGGATGATGAGAGCACCGTGGGTGAAGTTCCGAAGGCGGGCGATCATCACCGCTGCCATCTCTCTGACGGCGATCGCGATCGCCTGCTACTGCCTGCCCGCGTGCGTATGCGGTCCCCGAGAGACGCATTTGCAGGTTATCGGCGGCGCGCCGGACGGAAACGTCTCCGCGCCGCGCTCGCTCACGGTGATGACGCTCAACGTCGCACACGGCAGGAAAGACGGACGACACCAGATACTTCAGAAGAGGGCCGCCTTCAGGTCTCACATGGACGACATCGCCGCCGTGCTCGTCCGCGAGAAGCCGGATGTAGTCGCCCTGCAGGAGGCCGACGGCCCGTCCATCTGGAGTGGAAACTTCAATCACGTGCAATGCCTGGCCGAGAAGGCCGGCTTTCCCTATTCGATGCGCGGCGAGCATGTGAAGGGGCTCAAGCTCTCGTACGGCACGGCTCTGCTGTCGGTGCTCGAACTTAAAGATGCCGTCTCCCTTGCGTTCAAGCCATCGCCGACGCCGCCAAAAGGGTTCGTCGTCGGCACGATTGAATGGCCCGCCAGCGGCGGCTTCAAGGTGGACGTCGTCTCGGTACACCTGGATTTCGCCCGCAAATCCGTCAGGAAGAAGCAGGTGCAGGAACTGATCGAGAAGCTCTCGCAACGCGAGAACGCACTGATCGTGATGGGCGATTTCAACTGCGAATGGACCGGGCGCGAGCCGACGCTCCGCACCCTGGCCGACAAGCTCAAGCTGCGCACGTACGAACCCAAATCCGCCGAAATGAAAACCTTCCCCAAGCTGAAGATGCGGATCGATTGGATTCTGGTCTCGCCCGAGATCGAATTCGAGGCGTACGAAGTCATCCCCGACGTCGTCTCCGATCACCTCGGAGTGATCGCAAGACTGAAGATCAGTAAAGAGACGGAATAGGCTTCGCCGGACGGGCAGGTGCGACGCTGGGCGCGCGCAGGGAACCGTTCCCGGGCGCAGCCTCGTCAGGGGCGGAGGGCTAAACACATACGAGGCGGGCCCGCAACATGCCACGGTTCCGGGGGCACAACGCAACCGGCTCGCCGTCTTCTAATTATCTGTGTTCATCCGTGTTCATCTGTGGTTTCGATCCGCAACTCCGTGGAATCTATCTCAGGCAGCGCGTCCTAACCGCTGTGCCTGCCCGCGAACGCGCGGCGAGGTCCGAAAACCTGCAACGCAACCGGCTCCGTCGCAGGCAGCATCCGCATTGACGCCAGGCGCTGCCCGACGGCTGGTACGAGTATCGGCTGGACGTCGAAGTTGATGTCTCAGGCGTAGGAATCGTGCC
The DNA here is from genome assembly GCA_030614245.1 of Planctomycetota bacterium. GTDB lineage: Bacteria > Planctomycetota > PUPC01 > JABMSA01 > JAUWKK01 > JAUWKK01. The sequence continues at coordinate 1,653 of JAUWKK010000156.1, forward strand.
GGCGGGCACCTATCACGGAACCATCGAGATGGATGCCGGCGGCGAGTAGCGCGCTGATCAGTGGGCTTGAGAGACTTCACAACGCACGGGCGGTGTTCTAATCAGGATACCGCCCAATCTCTCTTTGGCGGCCACCGCTCTGCATAAGAGTGATGCGGGTTCGGATCACGGGCGGGGCCGTTGCAGCCAATCGTAGAGCAGAAAGTCCACACGACCGATCAGAAGGGAGATGCGGGCCATCACGGTGTATCCATAAGACGCCCCGAACGAGACCATGAGAAAGATGATCCCAACGCGCGATACCACCTTGCCGGCTCCTTTGTGCTCCAGCGAGAAGAAGAAATAGTAGAGCACCGAGACGGTACCCACCAGGACGATGATCTGTGTGTTGATGCTCAGGAAGGTCGCCAACGGGCTTGCCCCGGGTGCAAATAACGGGTTTATGGCCGCGTTCACCTGTTCGAGAATGAAAGTGTGAATGGTGATGGGTATACCCATTCCCGCGTACCAGCCAATCATTATGGCGTATGAGTATCTGCTGGGCCAGGAGTATTTGCGCGAGATTCGCGTCAGCAGCATGAAGCCGAGGAGTATCGGCACTCCCCTCACGATGAGAGCACTGCCGAGCGCCCCAAATGACGGAGCGAGGATTATCGGCTCGACGACCTCGGGCTTGAGCGCCTGATGCCAGGTCATTACGGCGCCGTACCCGAGCCCGACGCCCACGTAAAGGTTCTCTACGGCCTTGAAAAACGGATTGTCGCGGTAGAGGAAGCTGTACATAATAAGCGTGAGCCCCGCCGCGATGATTATGCCCAGCGCCTCGGCCGTTCCGGCAAGAGTGCCCGAGGACAGGCCATCGCTCTGCCGCCAGGCCGAGGCACCGAGAAAGATTGTGAGCAGGACGACTGCCGCGACTATCTCGACGATCTGCCGGGTGCTGGAGGCTCTCTCTAAGGGGGCTTCGGGCACGGTCTATTCCCTCTTCTTCGAACGTTTCCTCACGAATTCCTCGATATTCGCCACGATGACGAGGCCGATTATATACAGATGGGCGAATGACTGTGCAGCCATTGCGGATGTTGCGTCGTCTGGTGCGCCGACGAGCACCTCGTAGTCGGCGGCTCCGCGCAGGCCGCCGATGATGCCGGTGATCTGTTTGGATTGCTCAAAGGGATACAGGTCCGGCGCCATCACCGCCGTGCAGCCGGCGCCTATGGGGAAGCCGTACCGGTCGGAGCCGTAGGGAATCCACATCCCGTCGATTGTGCCCCCGGCTGACAGCACCAGGGCGTAGTCAATGTCCCTGAGCGAATCGACGTCCTTCAGGGCATCCATTCCCTCGGTGATCTTGCCGTAGTAATCCTTGTCGAAAGCACCCGTTATGCTGTCGCCCATACTCAGGATCACACTTTGCCCGCCCGGCCTGAAGCCCAGGAGTACATAGTCGCGACCGGACTTCTTGTCGGGAGCAAACTCTTCAGCGGTCTCCTCCAGGAGTCTCTTGTGCAACCCGAGTCCTGAGAACCAGTGGGTCATAACTATAGGGTGCAGGTCATTCTTGAAGCACTGCCGCAGCGCGGCGACTGTCATCGGAGCGAGCTCGGCCTGGGAACCAGGGTCGAAATCGAGCGAGAACAGTACCACCGAGCCCGGCTCGAGAGCCTCCAAGTCATAATATATCTGCTTCACCAGCGGCGACGGTTTCCCCGGCATGTCAATCTCGCACAGGAAGGGAACCATCACCACGATCGGCAGGAGCAGGTGGATGATCCGCCGTATCATGAGCTGCCAACGAAGCTCGGCATCTGAGACCGTAGTGATCGCAGTCTCGGGCATCAGTCACCGCCTCCCATGTACGAGCGCTCGATTCCGAACAGAATGCGGAGGGACTGGGAAATCGCTCCCAGCGCTATCCCCAGCATTATGCCACGCTTCGCGGCCATGTTGGGGGCAGCCATCACGAAGTGAGCCAACTTCCTGAAGATCGTATCGGTAACACCTAGCCCATCCACTATGAAGTCGTGAAGAGGCGGAAAGAGATTCGCGACGTAGAGACCCCAATTGACGAAGCGCTCGCTGATGGTTACCTGGCCAAACATGACGATTACTGCGGCGATCAGCAGGAGCAGTGCATTGAGGTTCTTCGCACGGAACGTACGGTAAGCGGCGCTCGCAATGAAAAAAGCAAGGATGGAAAACATCGTAGCGCTGCACGGCACCTGTACGTGATCGTAAAGCCAGGTATTAATGCCCCTGGGGGCGAGAGGCGGCATCGGTCCGGTGCCCTCGTTGTATAGCCCGGCGGCTATCATCACCGTTGCACCTACGAAGACCAGCAGGCTGTAGGCCCAGCCCGCCTGCTGACGGCGAATCCGTGTCAGGTGCATGTGCAGCAGGCTGTAGGCTCCTATGAACATGGCGAAAGCCACGATGATGAGGAGGCTCCTCGCCATGTAACTGACGACCTCTTCCGATCCCCAATGTGGAATGTACTGGGTCAGGAAACCCAGCAGACCTATCAGGAACACAAGGACTAATGGCAGGTATCGTTTGTACCACATAAAGGGCGTTCGGCTCTCTGTTGTCTATCTCGGGGTCGTCCTCGTTTGGTCTCCAAGACTCAGAATGGCTTGACAATGTCCCTCAGCCGCAGCAGAAACTCTCCAAATTCGATGTTCTGGGCCACAAGCCACGTTCCGAGGGTAACGGCGGCAGTTCCAAGGAGCAGCGCGGCCATCAGGACGATCTTTCCGACGTCCTGGCCGCGAAGGCTGCCGAGCAGCCTGGGTTCGCGCGAGAGATACGCCGAGGCGGCGTAGAGCTCTTCGCCGATCAGCGTATAGTCGCAGGTGGTGATGAAGAACGGCACCTGCGTGTATGCGTCGGTGCCGGCGATCTGTATGGCGCCGGTTGATGCGCCCGTCTCGGCCAGGATCAACGATTCGGCAGCGAAGGAGCCTATCATAAAGATGGCCGCGGGCCTCTCGCGAACCATACGTCCGCCCACTGCTGCAACGTAGGTGAACTGGTCGGGTGCGACGAGTGCGATGTCGTCGGGGTCGTATGCGTCGGGTCGGCCGGCCTCGGTATACGCCTGTTTCACCACCTCCTGGCTCACGGCCATCGTCATCGGCGTGCTGTTCATCACCTTGACCCGAGAGTCATAGAGGGCCACCTGCTTGCAGAGCTGCCCGAGGATGTTGACGGCGGCGATAGTCGCGAGCGAACCGATCTCGGCCAGGCCGTGGACGAAGAAGATCGATCTGCCCATCTCCGTCGCCCGGCCGAGGGCCTCATCGCCCGCGTCGAGGCCCGCAATCCGGCGGATGAAGATGTTGGGATTGCGCCGCGCGAGCCGTATGAAACCCATTACCACGCACGAGAATATCAGCGCAGGGATAAGATTGTTGCAGCGGTACCACGTGAAGAGATTAGCCCTGGCACGGGCCGAGACGACCTTTCGCACCCCGCCATCTTCCAGGAATACCGTGTCGGTGCCGTTCGTCGCGGACAGGCGGAAGTAGCAGTCGGTGTCCCTGTTGAACTTCCGCTTCTCTCCCTTGAACCGGCGGTTCTCCTTCTTACGCTCGTACGAATACCACGCCTTTTCGCGGGCACTTGCGTTTTCTTCCGGCTGTTCCACCTGCCGCTTTTCGGGCGGGAACAGATCGGCCGGCAGCACATCTTTGTAATGCAGCGATTCATTCTTCTTGCTCGAGCCATAGAACTTCTTCTGTTTCGATTTCAGGCCGCCCGTGGCCGGGATGCGGATCTCCTTGACTTCCCCTGAGAAATCCTCGGTGGTGGATACCTCGAGGACGTAGGTGATATTCTTGCTGTTGCCGGGAACGACCGCCCATTCCACTCCGATGGCGGTGCCGTCGTCGCTGGGGCGATCATAAGCCTTGAAACTGTCGGCTGGCGGTAGGAGCGGCTTGGCCGGCGGCTCGCCGCACAGGGCGATGGCGGCATACGCCAGCACGAGCGCGAAGGCCCATAATCGGAAGGGGTTCTTTACCACCTTTCAATGGCCTCCACATTCGAACGGGGCACGATGGCCGTCTCGCCGTTTTCGAACTCCACTTCGACTACGCGAACTCTTGCTTCGCTTTCCACCCGGGCCACGCCGGTCGGCAGGGTCTTCACAACCCCAATCCGACCGAAATCAGGGTCACGAATGATACGGATTGGAGAGCCCGCTGTCAAGCCTGCTGACGCCGGGGCGGCCGGCTCCGTCTCGGCTTCGGCCGATGCGCCTTCCTCTGTAGGGATTATGATCTCCGGGCGGAGCACTCCCGCTCGGATCTGCGTCGCACCGTTGGCCGAAGCGTGCCTGCCGGCGTTCGCCTTGAGCAGCTCGAAAGTCGCCCTGGCCATAGCGATAGGGCCGAATCCCTCTGTAACGATGAGGATCGGCCTGATTGGCTCGTGGCCCGTGATTGCCACGCCGATATCATAGCCCAGAAGCTCGCGGAGATCGCGGTCGTGCAGCCCGCCGCAGATGAGCGCCGCCACCCCGACCGACGCCGCACGCTCGTATAGCTCGCTCGTGATCAGCTCGCCGGCCACCACAATTTTACCCGACATCGCGCCCGTTATCATGTCGGCACCGATCACCTCGCCGGGTGCGTCGCAGGCGAACGCGATCTCGCCCGAGACCTCGCCGCCGACGCCGAAGATGCCCTGCACGAACGCACCTTCCGTCTCGACTGTGACGCCCTCGCGCTCGCGCACCTCGACCACCGTGCCGTTGATGTAAGCGGTTACGTCCACCGGGCGCGGCGGATGACGCAGCAGCACCTGCCCCGTGATCTGAGAGACCGTCTCGACCGTGGCGTCGACCGGAGACCTCACTTCGTTCTTGAACCACTTGATCCACGGCCGCGTCTCGGCGATCACTTCGTCTTTCGCTACGGGATCGCCTTCCTTCTTCAGCATGTATCCGTGGATCTCCTCGGCCGCGATAGCGAGCTGATTCACGACGTTGACGGATGAGACGGCGCCGGGCAGTTCGGCTCGGGCAACGACGTCTTCGGCCTTAACGCGGCTGCCCTTTGCGACGATCACCTTGCCGGCAATCGGCAGTATCCGTTCCTTTCGGATCGTCGTCCGTTCAACGACCCTCAGCCCTGGTGTGTAGGCGTGTGCCATAGTATTTGGACGCCAGTCTTACTGATTACTGATTAC
>JAUWKK010000244.1 GCA_030614245.1 Planctomycetota bacterium
CCAGACCATCTTATCTGTGTTCATCTGCGTTCATCTGCGGTTCCACTCCCTGCCTCGAGCGGGTAGGGTGGGCCGTTGCAGGGCGACTTGTAGGGGCGGTTCGCGAACCGCCCCTACGACGTGCCGTAACTCCGCTCATCACAAGCGGCACCGACCAACGCAACCGGCTCTCCGAACGGGCTGCCTGTTGAAACGCAGCCGATTTGCCGTAAACTGTTTCCGAACTTCAAGAAGATACCGGGCAAGCTCGAGAAGATTCTGAAGCGCTACGACGGCTTGCGCTTTGCGAGAATAGCCGACGTCGAGATGGAGACGTGCGAGACACGCGAGCATTTCCGCTCGGAGCCAGGCCCTGGGGCGAATCTGAAATGGCGAAAAGCCCGGCCCGGAGCAAAATGGGGCGGCAGTTGGGTCGCCGAAAGAACTGCGACTGAGGAGTAACTGCGTGAGCTTCTTCCTGAGGCCGTTCGAGATCAAGACGCTCAGGTGCGAGTTGTAGAGGCGGCCTGCAAACCGCCCCTGCACGTGGAGTATCTCCGAAGGAGAAATGACAAACAATGAACGCAATCGAGCGATACCGAGCGACATACGAGATGAAGCCGGTGGACCGGCTCTACCGCCGGGAGTTTTCCATCTGGGATGAAGCCCGGGCCCGATGGAAAGGCGAGGGGATGCCCGCTGATGTCGACGAGGCGGAGCTCTTCGGATTCGATGAGCCGGTTACCGTCAACGTCGGCAAGCTTGGCTGGTGCGTGCCCGCCTTTGTGCCTGCCATAGAGCCGACCGTCATCGAGACGACCGACCAGTATGACATTGTCCGCGACAATGCCGGGCGCACCGTGCGCTTCATCAAGGGCCGGCGGCACGGCTTCATGCCCACGTATCTCAAGCACGCCGTCTCCTGCGAGAAAGACTGGGAAGAGGACATCAAGCCGCTGCTCTCGCAAGCTACCCCGGAACGCTGGGACGGATTCGACGACCGCATTGAGGGTATCAAAGCCGCAGACGAGAAGGGCATGATGATCGTCCAGAATGCTATCGGCGGATACATGTACCTGCGCGCGCTCATCGGCCCGGAGGACGTATGCTACATGTTCGCCGACAATCCGGGACTTATCCATAAGATGATGCAGACCTGGCTGGCGCTGTGCGATGCGGTCTCGGCAAGGGCGCAGCAACACGTTGAGATCGACGAGCTTTTCTTCGGCGAGGACATCTGCTACAATCACGGCCTCCTGATCAGCCCGAGAATGGTCCGCGAGTTCATATTGCCGTACTACGAACAGTTGCGGAACAACATGCGCAGCAGCCAGACAAGCAAGCGGCTGTTTCTGCAGATCGACACCGACGGGAACTGCGAAGAGGCGATAGACCTGTATCGCAGCATCGGAATGAATGTCATGTCGCCGTTCGAGATCGCCGCCGGCAATGACGTCGTCGCAATAGCGAAGAAGTATCCCGATCTGGTGAGGAAGGGCGGAATCGACAAGCGCGTCCTCGCGGCAGGCAAGGCCGCAATCGACGAATATCTGGAGCGCATAATGCCGTTCATGGTCGAGCGCGGCGGATACATTCCCATGTGCGACCATGGCGTGCCGGACAACGTATCGTTCGAGGATTACCTTTACTATCGCAAGCGGATTATGGAACTGGACCACTGACGGGGCCGGAAGCGGCCCAATGATCGCAATAGGAGTTCCAGGATGAAGAGAGCAGTAATACTGGGCGAACGCAAGGCAGCACTGATTGATGTCCCTGATCCCCAGCCGAAGGAGGATTGGGCGCTGGTAAAGGTTCACGCGGCGGCCATGTGCACCGAGTACAAGGCGTTTGTCGCCGGTAGGAAGGTGGAGTATCTCGGCCACGAGGCGGCGGGGGAGGTCGTAGCCATCGCGCAGCCCGGGCGGGTCGCCGTTGGCGACCGTGTGGTGGTGATGCCGCATCTTCCGTGCGGAAAGTGCCCGCTTTGTGTCGCGGGCGATTACATCCATTGCCAGAACGCCTACAATTTCGAGGCCTTCGTCGGCAGCCGCGAGGGGTCCGCGACGATGGCGCAATATCTGCTCAAGCCATCGTGGCTGCTGCCGCAAATTCCAGACGGCGTATCATACGAGAAGGCGTCGCTTGCCTGCTGTGCGCTCGGGCCGTCGTTCGGAGCGTTCGATTCGATGGGCCTGGATGTTTTCGACTCAGTTCTGATCACCGGAGCGGGGCCTGTAGGGCTGGGAGCGACGGTGAACGCAGCCTTTCGCGGAGCGCGCACCATCGTGATCGAATCCGAGCCGTATCGCGTGGACCTCGCAAAGGAACTCGGCGCAGAGGCCGTGTTCGATCCCGGGGACGACGTCGTCAAGCAGGTGATGGAGATGACCGACGGCGTGGGCGTTGACTGCTCGCTCGACTGCAGCGGCTCGACCCAGGCCCACCGCGTGCTGATAGATGCAACGCGACGCAAGGGCAAGGTGGCATTCGTCGGCGAATGCAACGACGACCTGGCCATTCGGCCCAGCCCGGACATGATTCGAAAGGGCCTCACGCTCATCGGCTCATGGCACTACAACCTGGGACTCTTCCCATCACTGATGCAGGTGATCCGGCAATCACCGGTGATAGACAAGCTGATAACGCACGTGATCCCGATGAGCGAAATTGAGAGGGCATTCGAGATATCCGCCTCGCACAAGTGCGGGAAGATAATACTGAAACCGTGGGAGTGATCTTGGGTATACAGGTTTGGAGGAGCACTGCACTTGGCCGGGATGGAACTGCGAGCCTGGCTTCAACCAAAGGAACGAGGAGAGCGTTATGTTCACGCGTAAGATAGGTAATACCGATATCGAAGTATCCGCGATGGGGCTCGGCTGCTGGGCCATCGGCGGCTTGGCTACCCGCGACGGTCGGCCCGTCGGCTGGGGACAGGTGGATGACGATGAATCGCTTCGTGCGATCCGGAAGGCGCTCGATATGGGCATCACGTTCTTCGATACGGCCGACGTCTATGGCTGCGGCCACAGCGAGCGGCTGGTGGGCAAGGCGCTGGCCGACTGCCGCGACGACGTCGTAATTGCAACGAAGTTCGGCATCGTCTTCGATGAAGCTACCCGCACGATCACCGGCAGGAATCCCAGCCCGGAATACATCAGAAGCGCTTGCGAGGCCAGCCTCGACCGCCTCGATGTTAGCGTGATCGATCTGTATCAACTGCACATCGCAAAGCTGGAACCTGATGAAGCAGTCATCGTACGCGATACGCTGGAAGAGCTTGTTGCCGATGGCAAGATTCGGTGCTATGGCTGGAGCACCGACGATCCCGAGAACGCGCGCATCTTCGCCGACGGCCCGAACTGCGCCGCCATACAACAGAGGTTGAACGTCTTCGGGGGCAACGATGACACGCTTGCGGTGTGTGAGGATGCAGGCCTGGCGAGCATCAACCGAGGCCCGCTCGCGATGGGGCTGCTGACCGGCAAGTTCAGAAGCGATTCGAAACTTGGCGAGGATGACGTCCGGCACCATTGGGATTTCACTCAAGGGGAGAAGGCCGAGCAGCTCGAGATGCTGGAAGCAATGCGCGGCGTGCTCACCAGCGATGGCCGCACGCTCGCCCAGGGGGCCCTCGGCTGGCTGTGGGCAAGAAGCCCGGTAACGATCCCCATCCCAGGATTCAAGACCGTGGCTCAGGTGGAAGAAAACTGCAAGGCACTCGAGCTCGGGCCGCTCAGCCCCGAGCAGATGCAGGCAATTGACAAGATACTCGCCGGACCCGACACCGAGAAGGACGAAGACACCGAGAAGTGACTCAGGCAGGCCGAGTATTGCATAAGGAACCACAGATAAACGCGGATAAACGCAGATTGGAAGAGCCGGCATCTGTGTCAAAGCTACAACGCTACTTTCTATCATTCTGAGGAGCGAAGCGACGAAGAATCTTTCGTGCTGAATATCCACTGCATACCAAGGTTTCTGCCGACATCGCGCGTAGGGGGGTCGCGAACCGCCCCTACAAGATAGACGAGCCCCCAACTCCCTGGCTCGCAAGGCTTTGGGTGCTCCACAGCACGAGACTCTCGTGTTGTAATGTTAAGATGGCGCAGACAGATTTCGATGGGAGGTCTCATCCAATGGAACTTGGCGTGACGGCGGTGATGCTGCCGGAGCTGGACTTCGATGAGCAGATCGGTCTCTGTCGGTCGCTCGGAGTGAGATACTACCAGTATCGGCCGCGGTATATCCCCGACGACCGGCGCAGCGAGCCGTACAGCCCGTGGGGGAACCACAAGTTCGATCTGACGCCTGAACGTCTTGCGGCGGAGGGCGCCGAGCTGACGAAGCGGCTCCGCGATGCCGGAATGGAGCCGTGGGGGACCGTGCCGAGGCTATGCGTAGCAGACGACGACGAACGGATCATGCTGGCCCTGGGAGGAGCCGCGAAGGCCGAGGCCAAATGCGTTCGATGCGGCCCGCCGGCATATCCCCGTGAGCCGTTCGACTACAATGAAATGCTCGAGCGCGTAGTCGAGCGATACAGATACGTGATCGAGAGGCCCTCCGGGCCGATTGGCCTGAAGCTGCTGATCGAGACCCACAGCCACAGCCTTGCGACGTCGCCCGCGCTCGCGTGGAACATCTGCCGGAGTTTCGACCCCGACAGGATCGGTGTGATCTTCGACATGCCGAACTTCGCGCAGGAGGGCGAGATAGTGCCGCACCTGGCCGTGTCGGTGCTGCGCGACTACATCGACTGCCTGCACGTGGGCGGCACGCGCCGCGTGATTTCAACCGTCGATCGGCTCGGCTGCAAGGTCCCTGAAGGCCAGTTCTGTTCGCTGGAGGAATCCGACCTGCACGTGCCGACCTGGC
>JAUWKK010000343.1 GCA_030614245.1 Planctomycetota bacterium
CGCTAATGCAACTCCGCTGCTCTGGGGCTACATATCGGAGTTCGACCCCGCGGTCAATTTCGGCGCGAATCCCGCTCCCGACGACCTCAGCCAGTGGGGTACGGGAAAACTGGCGGCATCGCTTGCAGTGCCGCCCGCAGACCCGGCCACGCTGACGATGCCCGTCATCGACACCGACGCCGGCGAGCAAATGCCCCAGGGGTATTCAGAAGACGGGATGAACGCCGCGAACGCGCAGATAGTCATCATCAGCGATATTACCGAGTTTCAGCGCGGCGGTTTTGCTCGCATCAGCAACTCTACGGTGGGCGATGTCCTGATCCACTATGGCACGACTGGCGAGACCCAGACCGCTGCGGCCCAACCGTGCCTGAAGAACATCGAGTTCGGCGGCTTCAGCGGATTCTCCGGGGAATGGACGCCCGAGACGTCCTCGAATGTTTATCCATACGATGCGACAAAGGTGTACCCGATCTCGATACAGGTCGACCGTGTTGATTCGTATCCGATTCATCTCTACGATCCGTTCGGCTACTTCAGTCGGTATCAGTCGAGCAACCTGTGGGCCGGCCACCATTACGTGGCCGTCGGCGATGAGTGGGTACGGTATACTCAAAAACAGGTCTACCACCGTGGACGATACCTGATCGACACGACCGCAGGCCGAGGGATGAGAGGCGCCGCCGGGACGGAAGTGGCCGCCCACGCCGGCGGCAGCAGCGTGTGGTGCGTTTACGAAGTCGATGCGCGGGCGCATCCCGGGCGCGGCGACGCCGTTACAATCTACGACGACACCGGGGCCAAGTGCGAGGCGGAGATACGTCGCAGCTTTCGCGAGAGCTATTACAACGTCTACGTCTCGTTCACCGAGCGGTTCTCCGCGTCAGTGAGCTTGGAAGCGAACGCGCGCATAGCAAAATTCCCCTGCCACGAGTTCTCCCTGCCCGAGACTATGACCATCGGAGCCAACTGGTTCCTGGCTGCTGCTGCGGCTGCGGACTTCGACGACTTCGTCTACAACGTTTCAGATTGCGGGTCCTCGCGGACCGGCTTGGTGATACCAGAAGCGAGCGCCGGCGATCCGATTCCGTTGTTCCATCCCGAGCGGCTTTACGACATCTCCCACAGCGAACCCTGGCGGTATTCCTCGCACGTGGACTACCTGCCTACGGAAGGGTTTGCGCTGGTGGACGACGAGGTCGTCTACTTCCGCAGCCTTTCGCACGGCAAGCCTGCCTCGCTTGGCAACGGCCTTGCGGGCCGGCACGAGCAACTGACGTATCCCGAGACCGTGCTCGCAGATGGTGAGGCCGTCATCGCCGAAGGTGCCGGCAGCTTTGTGTGGCGCGTGGCCGAGGGCGAAGACGATCCCATCACCGCCGGCTTCAATCCCGCCGGCGGCCACCTGGAGGTCAATTCCTACACGACAAGCGAGATCGGTGCACAGGAGGGCCTCACCATATCGGGCGGATACGTCGACTGGCTGATAGAGAGCGGCCACCTGGAGAATCGGCCCGGCGATCCAGGTGCCGATGGCAACTACACATTCGACGGCACCGAGGCAAGAACCGGCGCGCAGCAACGCCTCGAGATAATAAGATACAGCGAGATCAATCCGAAGGAGCCGGGGCCGGGGCCGTTCACGTTCACAGTCGCAGAGCGCGGCCTGTGGGGCCGAGGCGAGCCGCCGGGCGGCCACGTCTACACCGAGTATACGGACAGCGAGGGTGAGGTTAAGCGGCTTCCACCGAGGATCCGAGCCATAGCCCAAGTGAAGTTAGTACGTCGCGGTCTGCTCGGCACCGCCACCGCACCGCATGCCCGGGGGGCCGTATTCATGCCGCTGCCGTGGCCGAATACGTCGCTTGTCACGAGCGTGGCGCAGCGTGACGGCGAACTGGACCGCATCCACCTGACCGAGACGGCGGATTTCCCCGCGAGCGGATACGTCCGCATCGGCGACGGCGCCAGTTCCGAGATAATCGGCTACACGGGCATCGGTCGCGACGGGCTCGGGCCATACATCCTCGGCTGCCGATACTTCAGAACACGGTTCGGCACGACCCGCCAGGGCGGTATAGATTCGCTGGCACCGATTGATCCAAGCGATCCGGCTGCCGATTTTTCCGGCAGCGTCTTCAGGATCGCAACGCTCTTCGTGCCGAAGTATCACGACCGCAGGCCGGCCGTCGCACCCGGGGTTATGCCGGTGAAGGCGAATCCGGCCGATCCGTTCACAGCGGATCGCGATATGTGCTTCTACCAGGTATCGAAGGATATCGCAGGTGCCAAGTGGCGGCGGATCAACTGGCTGATGGAGCCGCTCGATGGCATCAATCCAGCCGACTGTGCCGAGATGCACGTCAGGATCGACGGCGGCCCGGACTGGCGAACTCCACCGGTCGCCTGGAATAACGCCAACGCGGCGAAGGGCACCTGCATCTATCGGTTCACTGATCCGGGCGCTGAGAATCTGATCCGGAGAGTGGACAAGGACAACTTCGGCGAGTTCGGCAGTCGCATCGAGATACGCGTGTACTTCAAGAATTTCAGTGCTGCTGACGCCGACGGCGCCGTCAGGCAGTGGAAGCGACCCGTCCTGCGCGGCATCGAAGTGGGATACCTGGCAAATACTCTCGTGTTGAATCGTAAGGAGCTGGATTACTAGGTGAATGGGATAGCCCCCGCCGAGAGCAGAGGAATGAAGATCAACCGCCAAACAAGGAGATACGGCTTCACGCTGGCCGAGATACTCGTCGCGGTCTCGGTGATGAGCATCCTCGGCATGTTCCTGACGGTGATGCTGTATGACGGCATGAAGATGTGGCGCGTGGGCGAGCGGCGGCGGCAGATGATGGAGCGTTCGAGCGTCGCCTTCGACCTGATCCGTGAGGACATCGCCGCGCTGCTGCCGCCCCCGGCCGACCGTGACACGCAGGTTGCGGTCGATTTCTTCGTCGATCCGGACGGCTTTGACTACATCGACGGCTCGCTGGGTCTGCGAATAGAGTCTTCCGGGGACATCCGTGTCGAGATCGTCCAGCCCATCAACGTGATCGCGGTAAACAGATCGCAGCATGAAGTCTCCTATCTGCGAAGCGATGAGAACCTCGAGGGCCAGCTCGAGTTCAAGTTCAGCCTGTCGGTGCCGAACGCGGTTTTCACATGGGCTGAAGTGAGCGCCGTTGCCGACGGCCCCGCCGAGATGCAGGTAGCCTTGTGCAACGTGGAGGGCAACCCGTCAGGCTCGTGGATCACCGTAGCGGGCGGCGCCGGCATGCCCGAGATGGGCGAGACCGCGGACTTGACGCAGATAATCGCCCAAAC
>JAUWKK010000055.1 GCA_030614245.1 Planctomycetota bacterium
CGAGGAGAAAGTCAGGGTGGCGTGCCTGATGTTGACGTCGGTCAGGTCGAGCACATTTGCGATGGCCTCGAAGGAGATTTCAGCCTTGGGCTCTTTGATGGGCTTGCTGAACTGCTTGCCTCTTGCGACGAAATCAGTGAGCTCCGCGTCGGCGGTGATGGGCAGATTTGCGAGCGGGCCGTCGATCCGGGCCTTGCCGTTGACGCTGCCCTCAAGCCGTGTATCGCGCTGCAAGGCTCCGAGTGCGACGAGGATCGTGCCGAGTTTGTCGAGGTCGGCGAGGAAGCGCGCGTCGAATTTCGCCATTGCCGTTTTCGGGTCGGCCAGACCGGTGATCTCGCCGTTCGCGCTCGTCTTAAGGAAAGAGCACTGAATCTCGTCTTTCTCGATGAAGACGCCCTGGGGCTTGCCGTCTTTCAGCGGGATGCGGATGGTCTCGGCAGCCGTTATGAGCGGCTCGGCGACGCTCTTGCCGGTCTTGCGGTCGCGAACGACGAAGTCCTTTACCGATGATTCGATCGTCGCGAGCAAGCCTTCTGCATCGGTTTTCGAGATGATCTTCGAGTTGATCCGCCCGGAGAACTCGACGCCCGACGGGAGCAAGTTCAGCCCCGAGAGGATGGACCCGATGCGGGCGAGCTCGCCGTCGAGGTCGGCGTCAATGTTTGCGAGCGGGATGCTTTCGTTGAGCCGTTCGACCTCGCCCCTGACTTTCGCCTTGAGAAACGATGCGTTGCACAGGATGTCTGTAATTTTGAGCCGCTGCTCTTTGGGGAGGAACGTTACGTCGATATCGAGGTCGATCTGCTTGTCGGTGATCGGGTCGGCGTCCTCCCAGCCCTTATTGGCGAAGTAGTTGTCGGCCATGCCGACCGTCAACTTGGCGGTAATAGCCTCGTTGATTCTGCCGGTGAGCCGGAGCGTGCCGCCTATAGTTGAGCGGACTTCGATATCGGGGGAGAGATAGCTCTCGAGAGCGGCTGTGAGTTTCGCTGCGTCGGTGTCGGTCTGCACGCCCAGATCGATGCTGGGCCCGGTATCGGCGAACAAGTCGGTGATCCGGCCGCCGCCCTTGAGGCTTAGACCGGCCCCCGGTGTGGCGACGTCGAATTTCACGTCTGCTCTATCGTCGTTGAGCTCGATGTTCGCGGTCGCGGTTGTTGCGAATTCAGCGGGGAACTCAATCCCGATGGTATCTAGCAGCTTGGCGATCTCCCCGGTGGCCGCCGACATGTTGAACTTCATGTTCTGCCCGTTGACCGTGGCACCCAAATGGAGTCCTGCAAACTTGCCGGCGCCGGTGGCGTCGATGCCCGGCAGCTTGACGGCGAGCGACTTGATCTCGCCGGTTAGCGTTGCGAGGTCTATGTCGGTTTCGAGATTGATGCTATGCCCGGTCGAGCTGGCCTTGCGGCCTGTCATCAGGTCGATTGCGTGGAAGTTGATCTTTGCGATGTCGAGCAGGAGGTGCACCTTGTAGTCGGGCAGTTCGAGTCCCTCTGGAGTTGCCGGGACATCGGCTGGTTTGCGCGGCTTAGTTGTCGGCCCTGCGGCGGGTTTCATTTCCAGGAGCTTGGCGAAGTTGTATTCGCCGTTTCTGGAGCGGACGAGGAAGACATCGATGGGCTGCTCAGTCGCCAGGTCGGGGCTTCCGCCCAGAGCGGCCCAGAGGGGGATGTCGGCGGTTGCATGGTCGATTCTTATGAACGGGCCGTCGCCGAAGCCGGGAGGGTTCTTGATAGTTATCCCCCGGATGTCGGCCTTGCGCAGCGACCAGAGCGACAGGCTGACGGAATCGATGGTGCATTCGGCGCCGAGCCCGGTGCTGACCTGCTCGATGATCGCGTCCTCGACGTAGCCGGCGGCGATCATCGGGCCGATCAGAGTCGCGGCGAACGCCAGGACTATCAACGCCGCGAAGAAGTAAGCGATCCGTCGCAGCCAGCGGCCACGTGGCTTCTCGGGTGCCTGAGCCCGCCTCGGCGGACGGGCCTGTTGATGCGGAGTGTTTTCCATCGGATTTCTCCTGAAAGAGCTGCCTCTTGGGTATTATCGCACCGATCGTGTTCGGAATAAAAGATAATCCGGCGGAGGTGATGAGGCTCCGGCAAGCAGCCTGGCGGTCAAGGCGGAGCCTGAGCAGCGACCGGCCTCAGTTGATCCTCTTCCAGCGGACGCCCTGGGGCGTGTCTTCGAGAGCGATGTTGATGGCGAGCAGGTCGTCGCGGATCTTGTCCGCGAGGGCGTAGTCCTTCCGCTTGCGGGCCTCTTCGCGGCGGTCGATCAGCTTCCGGATATCATCGTCGATATCCTGTTTGGGCCAATCGAGCACGCCGAGGACGCCGTCGAACTTGCTGAGGAGCGCGATGGCGGCGAGTGCGTCGGAGCGGCTGATGTCCATGCGGTTGAGGTCGCGGATCATCTCGAAGATGGCGGCTCGGCCGCCGGAGACGTCGAGGTCGTCGTCGAGCGCCTCGTCGAATGCTCGTTCGGTATCGGCGATGATCGCTCGGGCCTCTTCGCTGGAGCCTTCGCCGACTGTGCCGCCCACGTTCGTGATGAAGTCGTCGAGCCGCTGCAGCTCAGCGGAAGCGGCGGTGATGCCGTCGAGAGTGAAGTTGAGCGGCTTGCCGTAGTGCGTGCCCATCAAAGTATGGCGGATGGCACGGGCGGAGTAGCCCTTGTCGATCAGGTCGCGAAGCGTGTAGAAATTGCCTTTCGACTTCGACATCTTGGCGCCGTCGACGAGCAGGAAGCGCGTGTGCACCCAGAAGTTCGAGAAGGTCACACCCGTGGCGCCCTCGGACTGAGCGATCTCGCACTCGTGATGCGGAAAGATGTTGTCTTCGCCGCCGGTGTGGATGTCGATGGTCTCGCCGAGATACTTGATGGCCATTGTCGAGCATTCGACGTGCCAGTATGGATACCCGACGCCCCACGGGCTGTCCCATTTCATAATGTGCGCCGGATCGGTTACCCACAGTGCGAAATCGCGCGGGTCCTTCTTGTCGGGATTGATCGCGAGGCGCGCGCCGGGAATGAGGTCTTCGAGCGTATTGCCGGAGAGCCTGCCGTAGTCGGGGAACTTCGAGATTTCGTAGTAGACGCACTGGTTCGAGACGTAGGCGCAGCCGCGATCGAGCAGTTTCTTGACGAGGTCGATCATCTCGGGCACGTGCTCGGTCGCTCGTGGATAGTGATCGGCCCGGCTGATGCGAAGTGTGTCGATGTCGTCGAAGAAGGCTTTCTCGTAGAACTTGGCTATTTCCCAGGGATCGAGCTTCTGCTGTTTTGCCGCGACTTCGAGCTTGTCGGTGCCGTCTTCGGCATCTTCGGTCAGATGGCCCACGTCGGTGATGTTCATCACCTGTGTGACTTCATAGCCCTTGTAGATGCCGTATCGCCGGAGCAGATCGGCGAGGATGAAAGCCCTGAAGTTGCCGATAGTGGCGTAATTGTAGACCGTCGGCCCGCAGTTGTACATCTTCAGCTTCGGTGGATCGAGCGGCTTGAAGTCCTGCTTGAATTTGGTCAGGGTGTTGTGCAGTCTGAATGCCATTTGCGGTTTCCGGAGAATGCAATAGTCGATCAGGAGCCCTGGAGCTCAACGATCACGGCCAGCGCCACCGCCTCGATGGCCTCGCATTGTCCGACGGGGCCGAGGCCCTCTGCGGTCTTTGCCTTGACGTTCACTTCGCTGATATCTAAACACATCACCTCGGCGAGATGGTTGCGTATTCTTGCCTTGACCGGGCCGAGTTTCGGACGCTCTGCAATTATCGTGCAATCGACCTGTGCCGGTTTCCAGCCCTTCCGGTGAAGTTCGTCTATCACGTGCTGGAGCAGTTTTGAGCTGTCGGCGTCTTTGAAGGCCGGGTTGGTGTCGGGAAAATACTCGCCGATGTCGCCGAGCGCGGCGGCCCCGAGCAATGCATCGATGACGGCGTGCATCAGGACGTCGGCGTCGGAATGACCCGCCAGGCCGTGGGTGTGCTCGATCTCGACACCGCCGAGGACGAGTCTGCGGCCCTTGACGAGCCGGTGTATGTCGTATCCGTGGCCAACGCGCATGTTATCGGGCAAGAGTCTGTCTCCGCCGGGCTCCTAACGTTCGAGCGCCCGCTTCGCATCCGCCTCGGTCGACAGCAGGAACTCCTTCCTGCCGTCTATCACTATTCTGATGAGCTCGCGGCCCTCGTTCACCCAGTACTGTGCGGGCTTGCGGCCGTGCTCGGTTTCCTGCTCGAACTTGTGCAGCGACGTCTTCTTGCCGCGCAGGTCGATTTCCTCACGGCCGAGGTAGCGAACTCTGTTGTTCTTCTTCAGGTTGAGCTCGGACGCTTCGAGGCAATGGAACTCGAAGGTCTTGTCCTTATTGAATGGGAGCCGCCGGACGATCTCAAAGAGCGCAAAATCCGTGACGGTGCGGTGCGGTAGTAGCTTCTGCACCTGCCTGCCGTTGACAGTCGCGGCCAGTTTCCCGCCTTCTTTGGTCCATTTGATGTCGGCCGCGAAGTTTCCGACTTCGTCGTCGCCATCGCCCCGAGAGACAATCCTGAGTGGTGTGAACAATGCATCATCCCTGCAGGATGTCTGCATCTTCAGCGAGAGACGCGTGCCTCGGTAGTTGATCTGAAAATCGTGGTTGAAGAGGACGGGAGCGGTTCGTGTGGTGCCAGCCTTCCGAACGACGTGGAAATAGCCGCAGGGCTCTCCCCGGAGGCTCCACGTGTACCATCTGTCGGTAGCTCGTTCTTGTGCGGCATTCGTGATCGACGCAAGCGCTATGAGCAGCAGCAGGGCCATTTGCAGTCGTCTTGGGGTGGTCATGTCGTGCCTCCTCCACGATTTCCGATTGCAGAGCGATCAATGAGCCGTCAGGGCGAGGCAAGGGCGGATGTCGCCGCTATGGCCGATCGCTCTGCCGCCCGTCGATGACCCGGCCGATCTTGCGATACCGATCATAGCGCTTCTCGAGGAGCTCATCTATGGGCACTTCCTTGAGGATTCTGAGGTTCCTGAGAATAACTTCTCTCAGCCGGGATGCGCTCTGGCGGTGGTCCCGGTGCGCTCCGCCTACGGGTTCGGGGATAATCTCGTCGACGATGTCGAGCTTGCGCACGTCGGTGGCGGTAAGCTTGAGCGCGCGGGCGGCGTCCTCGCGCTTCTCGCGTGTACGGAAGAGAATAGCCGCGCAGCCTTCGGGGCCGATGACCGAATAGTAAGCGTGCTCGAGGATGCATATCGTGTCGGCGAGACCTATGCCAAGAGCTCCTCCGCTGGAGCCTTCGCCAATCACGATACAGAGGATGGGCACTTTCAGGCGCGACATGTGGTACATGTTTTCGGCGATTGAGTGCGAGATGCCGCGTTCTTCGGCTCCGATGCCCGGATAGGCGCCGGGTGTATCTACGAACGTGATGACGGACAGTCCGAGCTTCTCCGCCAGCCGCATCTTGTGCATGGCCTTCCGATAGCCTTCGGGATGCGCGCAGCCCCAGTTGCAGCGCTTGCGCTCTTTCGTGGTATGGCCCTTGCGATGCCCCACGAGAAGCACTTTTTCATCTTCTATCCTGCCCAGGCAGGTCATTATGGCGGCATCGTCGCGGAACTGGCGGTCACCGTGCAGTTCGATGAACTCGTCGAACATGAGCTTGACGTAATCAGCGGTGCCGGGCCGCTCGGGGTGCCTGGCAACGAGCACGTGATGCCACGGCGAAAGCTCGGGGTATATCCGCCTCGCCTGGCGCTCGAACTGGTGCTTGAGCTCGGCGACCTCGGCCGTCAGGTCGATCCCCTGCTTCTCGGAATACGTGAGAAGGTCCTGTATTCGCCGCTGCAATTCGACGAGCGGCTTCTCGAATTCATAGCCGTTGCTGTTCATGCGCAGGTGCTCTCGTCGGTATTCGCTTCGTTTCAGCGTCGGGCCGCAGGAGACCACTCTGTTCCCGCCTGCTTGGCCGTTACTGCCTGAGAATCATACATGACCGTTGCCGGCCCTTCAAGCGCAAAATCGGCTTGGCGATGGTGGAATTGGTCGTTAATACGGGCTTCGGCAGAGGGGTGCGGGCTTGAAGTCCGGCGGCTCGGCACCGCTGTGGCGGCTGCCGGAGATGCGCACCCGGCCGACCATGATGCCGTGCTTCTGAGTCCATATAGCGCAGCGGTCACCGGTGAGCGGCTCGGGGTCGTCGGCCTCCAGCACCAGTTCATCATCGATGTAGAATGCCAGATGGCCGCCCTTCTTCTCGGCTTTCAGGTAGAACCATTGCCGGTGGATACGTGATGAGCGTTCGATGAGGACGCTGCTGGTTGACGCGATGACCTTCGTGCCGCGGAGGATGCGCGTATACTGGTCGTCCCAGCCGCCGAAGATGAAACTATAGCCGCTGGACAAGTCGCGGCCGTCGCCGCAGATCGTCATGTTCAGGTCCCTGGCGTACTGATAACTGCTTCCTCTCGATTTCTGCATCTTGATGCCGCCGGCGTATTCCATCGTCACGTTGTCGCCGAAGGTCTCCTTGTGCCAGATAGCGGAGATACGGTCGCTCTCTCCCGAGAAGAACGACCAACGCGGATCGCACTGCCAGCGATTGGTGATCTCCCACGTGCCGGCTGCTACGCGCCAGTCGGACGGTGCGCGGTTGAACCGCTCGACGATGACGCTGTCGGAGAAGACCTTTACTTTTTCGACGTCGATCAGTCGTTCGCTGGAAGCGACGGCGACGCGCGAGCCGTGCAGCGGTAGAGGGTCGCGGCGGCTGATGAGGATATCGCCGTTGACCGAGGCTATCAGGCACTCGGCCATGCGGTGCAATCGGACGCTGAGCGTCTTGCTCCTGATGGCTATCTTGGTCTTGCCGATGGGATTGTTCCGGCGCCGGAGTTCGACTTCCAGCCCGTCCGCCGTGGCGGGGCCGCCCTTACGCCGCAAGATGAGCGAGTATCCGGCATTGAGTTGCTCCGCGTCGGCCGACATCACCACGCGTACTTCATTGCCTTCACTCGGAATCCAGTCGAGGGACATCTGCACGTCGGTATCACCGTAGAAATCGGCACGATGCCACATTCCCTTGATAGTCGGCCCGCCGAGGGCCTCGGACTTTGCATTCCAGTCGCTGTTTTCATCAGCCCACGAGCTCATAGTCAATTCGTTGCTCTGCACGTTGTTGATGACGAGTACAGGCTCGGGCTGGGGCTTGAAGTTAACCCTGACGTCATCGAATGCAATGGTGCCGGCGTTGCCGGCATAAAGCCCGGCCTTTCCCTTTGTGAGGCCGCGATCCCAGTGCCTGAACACCTCGGCGCCGTCGAGTCTTGCCGTGATGAGGCCCTCATCGATCTGTGCGCTGAGCTTGTGGGCAAGCGAGCTCTTCACCGGCATCGTTGCGGCTATGAGCAGCTTCTTCTTGCCGTTCCGGCGGCGGGAAAGCCTGACCTTGCCGCTGCGCTTCCAGCTCAAAAGGTAATAGTTGTCTTCGTCGAGATAGTAGAATGTGAGGCCTGCGTCTCCCTCGGTCCAGTCCGTGACGGTGGCCTGGACCGTGTAATCGTGCCAGTTCCAGGAGCCGACGACCGATCGGGCGTCGTGGGGGTCGTTGACGACGTAATCGTGGCTGGTGGACTTCGCCCCGCGCACCGCGCGTCTCGACCAGTTCCCGCTGACGGGCTGCCAGCGTCCGGCGAGGTCGTGCTCGAACGTCTCGTGCAGGTGTTTGTGGTGCGTGACGTAGACATCATCGAAGAACGCCGGCTGTGGGCTTTCGACGTGCAGGCCGATCTTCCCATAGCAGAGGCCTGAATCTTCGACCGACATTACCTGGTGGCCGTCGATAGTGATCGCGGCCCGATCGTCCTGCACGGCGACGCCGATGCGATACCATTGGCCCGAGATGAACCCGCCGGGGTGCGACGCCAGCACCGTCTGCTCGCCCTTGTGTATCTTGACGAGCTCGCGCTTGCCGTGTCGGCCATCCTCGGTGCGGCCGCCCCAGCGGAACAGATAGTAGTTATCCGGATCGCGCCAGTAGAAGTATATCCCGACGGGCTTTGCCCCGGTCGGCTTGCAGGAGACGTTGAATGCATAGTTGTTCCATAGTGTCTGGCCGGTGACGACACTTGCCGGAGAGTCTGTCGACATTCCGCTGTACATGAATGCATTTGCCGAGAGACTGACGTTTGTCTTCGCGGTTACTTCCCACTTTCCATGGACAACCTCCCAAGTCGAGTTGGCGCCTTTCTCGTCTTTCTCGCCAATCAACCTCATGAAGTCATCCGTGAACGTGATGTCCCGGTCGGCCTTCAGCAGGCGGGGTTTCGTCAGGTCGAACACCTTCGCGCCCTCGATGGCGCCGTATGCGAGCTTCCCCCCGCTGCAGCCTGCACCGTAGCTTCGGGCGAGCGCTTCGCCGCCGATGATGACTGCCGTGCGATTCTCACGATGCTGCAGCACCATTTGCGGCCCAAGGCCCAGGGGATTCTCCACCTTGCGGCTCACCACGCCGATCTGTATCCCGTTCTCGACACGACCCAGCGATACCGATCTGTTGGTAACTTCAACGTAGTTGTAGTTTCGCACGTCCTGGAGATTATAGAGAACGCGGGCGTTATACTTCCCTCCGGCAGGCGGTTTCGTCGGCAGGACAAGATCGAACAAGGCGGGCAGAGTCTTCTTGCTGAAGACCTCGTAGGCATAGTCGTCGTATGGTGCCAGGGTGCCGCGCTCGAACATGTATTGTGGAGCCTCTTCGTGCTTTCCATGCTGCTGATTAGTCGGCAGGCTGAAAGCCTGCCCCACAGGCTGCATGAGTCCGTAGACCACTCCGGCGGCCAGGCCCGTTGCGATCAGCGCGGCGGATACAATTACTGTGCGTCGCATCTGGGCGGTGCTCCGTCTTGTATGCAGAGCAGCCGGCTCATGAAACAGCAGGCCTGCCCCGTTTGCGGGAACTGTGAAACAGAACGCTCTACCCCCGTGATTCTACGGCACGAACATTCGGAAATCAATCCATTTCGTACATTGCAGTGCGGAACGACGTAAAAGAACGTAATGGGAGTCGGGGAAATATCTGGCCAGGGCTGAGTTGACAGCTTGTGGAGCAGCCTTTCCAGGCCTGCCCGCCTACGGCATGGCCTGCCCCACATTCATCGGCTTGATACCCCATTTCTTCATCGCGTCGACCATCTGCTGGGGCGTCTCTTTCTCTTTGCTGTGGCAGATGTTGCAGGCATTGGGCGAGCCCCAGGCGATTGTCTTGAGCGGGTTGGGTATGCTCATTCCGTGATGTCGCAGTTGCATTGGCTGTTCGTTACTTATGAGCTTGGGCATGTGGCAGTTGACGCAGAGGCTGCCCTCACGCCTCCGGCGGGCAGGCGCCTGGCTGCCTATGGCAGCTTTCGTATCGTGGTGCGTGTGTGCGGCGAGCGGTTTTTCACCCTCGAGATCGCTGTGGCAGCTCAGGCAGAGGCCGTTGCCCTTCGGATGGGCTCCAAGTTTGCCGGCCAGGCCGAGACCGTGGGGATCGTGGCACGTTACGCAAGTCATTCCCGCCTTGGTGTAGTGTGAGCTCTTGATGAACTCGGTGTACTGCTGATGATGCTTGACAGCCCGGCCGTCGGCCCAGAAGTTTCTCGTCTGCTTGCCGATCGTCGGCTCGACGGGGGCGAATTTCCTCAAGAGCCGGTCACCGGGACGGAACAGGTACGGATAAGCCGTCCCGGCGACGTAGTCGCTGCCGCGGACGTGGCACTGCCCGCAGACGTCGACGAGCCGCTGTGCCGGAAGCTTCTTCAGACTGAGAATGAGATCCTTCCGTTTCGGATACTTCACGTGCATGCCGCACGGGCCGTGGCAGGCTTCGCAGCCGATGGACATCTCGGCCTCGATGATCTTCGGTCGGAAGCCCTTCTCTGACTGCTTCAGCTCGATGCCGGTTCCGTGGCATCCGGCGCAGCGAATTGCGGCGGCACGCTCGGGATCGCACCAGTAACCGCCCGAACCGGGCTTTTCCTTGCCCAGGCCGTGGTAGTCCACCCAGCGCTGCTCGTTCCTGTTCCATTGCACCGGCAGCACATACCTGCGCCCATCGGAGAGCGTGGTCTGGTAGCGCTGTTTATATAAGTGGCCGACCGTTCTCTCGCAGCGATACTCATGGTGCTTGCCGTCGGAGCCGGCAGTCTCGACGAAGAACTCGTCGCCCCGGCGGATCATCCGCGTCTCGTGGCCGCCCGCTTTGAGTACGTTGTTCTTCGTGAAGTCGCCGATCACCGTCTCAGGCGTCACCACTTGAACGTACTTGCGATGATGCGAGTGTATGAAGGCGTTGTACTGTTTCTCGTGGCATTCCTTGCACGATTCAGTACCGGCGTACTCCGCAACGAGTTGCGAACGCCCCTCGGCTGCATACAGCAACGCGGTAAGCAATGGAAGCGCAGCGATAATGAGGAAGAATCTTCCGCCTGGCACGTGAATCACCCTGGGACGTAGAACCATGCCGAATCCTTCCTCGATGAGTGCAGGCCGCGTTAACCTCTATCTGCCTTATCATAGTCTGACGTGATCTCCAGGTCAAGAGTCGCTTCTAGTCTGACTTCTAATCCGTCAATCAAGTTTCGGTCTGGTCAGTATGCACCTGACCTGTATCCAAGAGCCTCGAGCTACCGAGGCGGCTGCGTTGTGCCCCCGGGACCGTGGGATGTTGCGGGCCGGCTTCGTATGTGTTTAGCCCCCCTATGGTGGGGGCAGGCAAACACGGCCAACCGAGGACGGTTGACCGTGCCACCCGACCCCAAGAGGACGATTGACCGTGGTACACGATGCAGGGTGGCACGTTCAAGCAGAGCTTGGACGTGGACGAGGCACCCGATGAACTCAGATAATGAGAAGATGGCCCATCTCGGCATCCAG
>JAUWKK010000241.1 GCA_030614245.1 Planctomycetota bacterium
GAAGAGGCGAGGCATCTCGCGCGTGCCGGACGCTGACGCTCACATTCGCGGCTGATGGCCCGCAATTCTTCGCCAGCCCCAGCATTAAACACATCCGCACGCGAGCGGCGCATAAGATACCCCATCAGTTGGGGTCATACTTCTCGATGACAGTTACCTCATCAGCACGGCGCGGACCGGCGATGCCTCGCAGCCCTTCATCTTCAGCGGCAGACACGCAAGCGTATACCTGCCGGCTGGCACATCCTTCAGATTGATCGTCTCGAGAATCAGCACGTCGTTGCCCAGCAGGGCCAGGTGCGTCGGCGCCCCATCGACGTGATAGTCGTCGAAGGTCAGATAATCCAGCCCGACGAGGCTGACGCCCCGCGCCACGCACGCTTCGGCCGCCTCGGGCGAGACATACACGTAATTCTCGGAGAACACACCGCTCGCGATCAACCCGCTCGTCGAGTTGCGCGTCCGAAAAAGCACCGCATCGCCCCGCTCGATGGCCACGCCGTCCAGATGCTCTGCACGAACGCACTTGCCGCCATCGACGTTCACTACGTGCGCCGGAACAACGAACCGTTCGGCGGGAAACTCGTCCAGCGTCTTCGCGCCCGCTATAAAATGCCTCGGCGCATCGAGATGCGTCCCGGAATGCGCACTCATCGCCAGGACGGACACATTCGAGCGGCTGCCGTCCTCGATGCTCGAGCGTACTTCCCTCGAATAGGGTGTGTCGCCCGGATAGACGGGCGCGTCGCCGCCGAGCGTCAGCGTGATGTCGTAGATTCGTTCAAACTTCATTCGTTTCCCCTCGCTTCAGTTAGACATGCCTTGCAGACCCCGATATTATAGCGAAACTGCCGCCAAAAAGCAGGGGAGAAATTGCAGAACACTCCAGACAGGGTATTGACGCGACTGACGTTGCGGCGTGGACTGCCGGTGTAACTTCCGGCCTGCATTGCGTAGTCAGAAGGCCAGCATGTCCAGGACCTGCGGGCGGCGCGTTTCCCCTTGCAACAAACGAGCCTGTCGCATTATAATACGTCTTGCCTGCCCGCCGGCAGTCGGGCGCGGCGGAGGTAACGAGATACTTCACCCAGGCGGCCCATGGCTCTCCCGGATAAGAAATCGTTTCGAATCTACTCGTTCCTGCTGCTGGCCGTCTCGCTTGTCTGCGTGAGCTATGCGTTCTGGATGATGATGCGTTTCGCGCCGAGGGCCCGTGAACTGACCGTTGAGCTCCCGGCGATGACGAAGATCATGCTGTCGCCGGCCGTTGCCTGCGTCCTGCCCATCCTCGCAGTGATTTGCGTGATAAAGGAAATACTCATCCGAAACAGAACCGCCACGATGCTGTTGAACGCAGGATTCCTGCTTGCGGTGATGGCGGTCTTTGTGCTGTGGAGGGCGACCGTTCTGGAGCCGTTGTGGTCGGTTATGCAGAAAGGCGGCATGTGACCGTAGAGCTTCGAACGCGATAATGAACACTTATTCGAGAGAGGACAAAATGTCGCTGACGTTCCAGCAGGTGATATTAAAGCTTCAGGAGTTCTGGGCTGAGCGCGGCTGCGTGCTGCTTCAGCCTTATGACGTCGAGAAGGGCGCGGGGACGTTCAACCCGGCCACGATGCTCCGTGCTCTGGGGCCGGAGCCCTGGCGCGCCGCCTACGTCGAGCCATCCAGGCGGCCTACGGACGGCCGATACGGCGAGAACCCCAACAGGATGCAGAAATACTACCAGTACCAGGTCGTACTGAAGCCGGCGCCGGTTGACTCGCAGGAGCTATACCTCGAGAGTCTCGCGCATCTGGGCGTCGACCTCGTCGAGCACGACGTGCGGTTCGTCGAGGACGACTGGGAATCGCCCACTCTGGGGGCGTCGGGGCTCGGCTGGGAAGTCTGGCTCGACGGGATGGAAGTTACCCAATACACGTATTTCCAGCAGATAGGCGGCATCGAGCTCGATCCGATCACCCTCGAGCTCACCTACGGCCTCGAACGCATCACGATGTTCATACAGGAGAAGGACAACCTCTACGAACTCGAATGGGTCGACGGCGTGACGTACGGCGAAGTGCATCAGGAGGACGAACGGCAGTTCTCGAAGTACAACTTCGAGCTCGCCGACGTCGAGATGTACTTCGATCTTTTCGACAAGCACGAGCGCGAGTGCCACCGGCTGCTCGACGAGGAGCTCGTGCTGCCGGCCTACGATCACGTGATGAAGTGGGCTCACGCGTTCAATATGCTCGACGCCCGGGGCGCGATCGGCGTCACACAGCGGGCAGTGTATATCGGACGGGTACGCGCAATGGCCCGACGCTGCGCCGCAGGATACGTTCAACTGCGCCAGCGTCTTGGACATCCGCTGCTGGAGAGCGCAGGAGCCTGACATGCGAGAGCGTTCCGGCAATAGCCTGCAGAGTAACCGCCAAGACGCGCAACGAAGCACGGAGAAGACGACCGCTATGCCGAACCTCCTGATCGAAATCGGCACCGAAGAAATCCCAGCAGGTTACATCGAGCCGGCCCTGGCCGATCTGGCAAAGCTCATTGCCGATGGCCTTGCCGATGCGAGGCTCTCCTGCGACGGCGTCGAGACCGCGGCGACGCCGAGGCGGCTCGTCGCTTTCGCGCTGAACGTGCCGGAGCGGCAGCCGGACGTCAACGAGGAAGTCCAGGGCCCGCCCGCGAAGGTCGCATTCGATGCCGACGGAAACCCGACGAAGGCGGCGGCCGGCTTCGCGAAGAAACTCGGCATCGATCCCTCGGCTATCGAGATGCGGGAGACGGCTCGGGGCAGTTACGCCTTCGCTCGGCGGCTCGTGCCCGGCGAAGCGGCTGTGACGGTGCTCGGCGAGATGCTGCCGGGGATCATCGCGGGCGTCCGGTTTCCCAAGTCAATGCGCTGGGTAGCGGGTGGGATCACGTTCGCGAGGCCGTTTCGCACGCTGCTGGCGCTGCTCGGCGACGAGGTAGTCGAGTTCGAGATCAACGGCGTGCGCAGCGGGCGGATTACTAAGGGGCATCCGTTCCTGTCGCCGGGGGATGTCCAGATCGCGACGGCCGACTTCGATGCTTACAGGAAGGCCCTCGCCGGGCGGCACGTGATCGTGAATATCGGCGAACGCCGCGAGCGTATCCGAGCCAGGATCAACGCTGTACTGGCAGATTACGGCTCCAAACTCGACAACGAACCGCTGCTGAACGAGGTTACGCATCTGGTCGAATGGCCCAACATCATCGTCGGCGGTTTTGATGAGTCGTACCTGAGACTACCCGACGAGGTGACGATAGCCGCGATGGCCGAGCATCAGCGGTATTTCGACGTGCACGACGCCGATGGCAGGCTGCTGCCGAAGTTCATCAGCGTGAGCAATCGCCTGGACGAGCACGCAGGCACGGTCCGCGAGGGCAACGAACGCGTCCTCGCCGCGCGCCTCTCCGACGCGGAGTTTTTCTGGCAGGAGGATTCCGCCACGCCGCTATCGAGCAAGGTCGCGCTGCTGGAAGGCGTCGTCTTCCAGGAGAAGCTGGGCACGTATCTCGACAAGGCCGGGCGAATGGTCGAGCTGGCGGGATTCATCGGCAAAGCGATGGGGCTCGACACGAAGCTCTGCGCTGAATGTGCGGAGCTTGCGAAAGCCGACCTCGTGACGCAGATGGTGAAGGAGTTTCCGAAGCTTCAGGGGATCATGGGCCGCGAATACGCCGCAAACGACGGCGGCGATGCGGAAGTGGCGACCGGGAGCGCGGAGCACTATCAGCCCCGGGGAGCCGGCGACTCGACACCGGCTGCGGCGGTTGGTGCGTGCGTTGCGCTGGCGGACAAGCTCGATTCGCTCGTCGGCTGCTTCTGCGCCGGCCTGGCGCCTACCGGCAATCGCGATCCTTACGCGCTCAGGCGGCACGCGCTCGGCATCATTCGGATCATCCTCGAAACCGGGTACGATATCCCGCTGGACATCGGGAACGCTGTCGAATTCTCGAAGAGTCTCCTCCCAGGAGGGCTGGAGGAAGCCGAGCGCTCCGAGGATCGCATACTTGCGTTCGTGGCCGACCGGCTGCGCGTCTACATGATCGGCAAGGGCTATCGATACGACCTGTTCGATGCCGTCATCGCGACGGGCCTGGGCGATCTGCGCGACTTCAGGAGCCGCCTCGATCAGCTCCAGCGGATAGCCGAAGAGCCCGGCTGGGAGGAACTCGTCACAGTCGTGCAGCGCACCGCGAACATCCTCAAGAATGTCTCGCCTGAAGGCGAGGTCGATGCTAAGCTCCTCGAAGAGCCGGAGGAGAGGGCAGTGGCTGAACTCCTGGCGGCCAACAGGGAGGAAGTGCTTGCCCTGGCGACTGGCGGCAAGTATATCGAAGCTTCGCGCGTTTACGCCGAAGCCTTCGTCGAGCCGGTGCACGAGTTCTTCGACAAGGTCTTCGTGAACGTTGACGACGCGGCCGTGAGGAACAACCGGCTGTTGCTGATGAAATCCGTGAACGAGCTCTACGCGCAGAATATCGCCGACCTGGCGAAGGTGGTTATGGCGGAGAAGAGCGAATAGAGGGCACGGGGGCGGCTGTGATGCCGCTCCAGAACAGGAGGAGACATGTGTAAGAAAACAGCACGCTATCTAACGGCAATGATTCTGCTTTGCGCTCTTGGCTGCAAGAGCACGATGATGAAGGGCACCCCGCTATACTCGGGCGAGTACAGCAAGCCCCAGGGGCCGCCCGAAGACCGGGTAAACATCTGGCCGCTTCTCTACTATCACGATCCGGCCCTGTCGGTCTTGTGGCCCGTAGGCGAGGCGACCGACGACCACGTCGCCGTCCGCCCTGTCTTCTCCGTCTATAAGCTCGACAAGGATGAGCAGGAATGGAGCTTCCTCTGGCCGCTGTCGAAC
>JAUWKK010000311.1 GCA_030614245.1 Planctomycetota bacterium
CCATCCGCCGCGGCACCCTCAGCCGCAGCCCGCCGGGACCCTGCGGCCCCTCCCACCAGAGCAAGTTGAATTACTACAACGATAGACGCGCGCACGTCGCCGTCGAGAACCGCATCCCCGAGACGAAATGACTGATAAAGTAGAAAGCCGGCCGTCGTCTCCGTGGGCGAAGATCGTCGCGGGTGCCCTGTGCGCCGGTCTTGTGGTGTGGTTGGGCAATTCAACGCGGCGGCAGGTGGCCCGAGCCGCCAAGAGGCACAACAACGACTTCGAGTGCTTCATGATCGGCGGCCGCGCCGTGCTCAATGGCGAAGACATCTACGAGGTCCGCACAGAGCAGCGAGATCGCTGGTTCGCGTTTCCGCAGTGGTTCGCCATGTTCATGGTGCCGTTCGAGCTGATGGGATACACTGCGGCGTCGATCGCGTGGCCGCTGCTGAATCTCGCGGCGCTGGCGGGGAGCTGCTACTGGTGCCTGAAGCTGGCCCGTGGGCCGGACGCGCCCGTCCCGTGGCCGCTGTTGATCGTGCCCGCGCTGCTAGTGCTCAGGCCGCTCGACAGCAATTTCGGCAACGGCCAAGTGAACGTGCTCATCCTCGCGTTGACTTGCCTGGGGCTGTATCTCTACCAGAAACGCCTCGACACGTGGGCGGGCGTCTCGCTCGCGGCGGCGACGCTGATGAAAGTAACGCCCGCGCTGCTGATCGTCTATTTCGCCTGGAAGCGCGAGTGGCGCGTCGTTATCGGCGCGGCAATCGGGGCGATTATCCTGACGCTGATCGTGCCTATGCCGCTCTTCGGCATGCGAGGCGGCCTCGACGGCACCTGCTATTGGCTCGAAGAGCGCATACTCGTCAGCACCGCCGGCGTTCAGCAGGAGGGCTACGTGCCAGGCCAGTCGCTGCGCACCATCCTGTATCGCACGCTGACCGACTCCAAAGCCGGCTCCCACACCGAACGCGACATCCGTGTCAATATCGTCTCAATGGAGCCGGAGACCGTCGAGATCGTATCGAAAACCTGCGCAATCGGACTGATACTGCTGCTGGGGCTGCTGACGTTCGGGCGGGGTGACCGCGACGACGTGCCGCGCACGGCCGCCGAGTTTTCGCTCCTGCTCGGCGTCATGCTGCTCGCCTCGCCGTACAGCCGCAAGGCGCACTTCGTGCTGCTCATGCTGCCGATGACGTTCGCTTGGAGCCGGCTCGCACTCGCTGGGGGCGAGTTTAAGGGCCGTAAGTTCCTGCTGGGCACTACAATAGCGTGCTTCGTGCTCACGTCGCTCACGGCCGAGTTCCCGTTTGGCGGGGTTGTGTCGGAATACTTTGTAGCGCTGACGTGCCTCGGCTGGGGAACGCTGCTACTGTTGCTGGGAATCGGCTCGGTATTGATCGGCAGACGGGAATGATCGCGCTTTGTCCGTCGCCCCTTCGGGGCTCTTCTGCTTTTTCGCACGTTTACCGGGGGTTCCGTTCCGCGTTACCCCCGGCTGCAGCCCGCCGCTCCTTCGGGGCTCTCGGCGGGCTAAACACATACGAGGCAGGCCCGGAACATGCCACGGTCCCGGGGGGACAACGCAACCCGCTCGGCCACTGGCCACTGAATACTGGATACTGAATACTGGATACTGAATCCCCCCGCCTCGTCGCACCCGTGATTGCACTATATTACATCCCCCAGCAATATCGCCTCTTGAAATGGAGACACCCGTGCGATAGGCTTAAGTTGAGTGAAGGCTTCGATCGTTCCCAACGCTGCGGCGCGGCTGTTCTGCCGTTCCTGCAGAAGAAACTGAGGAGATAATCAATGGAAACCGGTAAGAATGGTGTTTCGCGGCGCAGCTTCATGAAGAGATCGCTGGTGACGGGGGCAGCAGTGAGCGGCCTGTCGATCATCGGCAGCCCTGTAGTGCTGGGCCAGGCGAAGAAGGTCTTCAAGATCGGACTAATCGGCTGTGGCGGCCGCGGCCGGGGCGCCATCCTCAACAGCGTCGAGGCGGCGGAGTTTCTCAGAGAGAACGGCGTCAGCGTCGAGGTGAAGGTCACTGCACTCTCCGACATATACAAAGACAACCTCGATGCCACCCGCAAGCGCCTGAAGGATAAGGGCTTCGATGTGCCCGATGCCGGCTGCTTCTTTGGCTTCGACGGCTACAAGAAGCTGATAGACAGCGGAGTGGACGTCGTCCTGCTGGCGACCCCGCCGGTTTTCCGCCCGTTGCATCTCGAGACGGCCATCAAGGCCGGCAAGCACGTGTTTATGGAGAAGCCCGTCGCGGTCGATCCCGTCGGTGCCCACAGGATCATCGCAGCGGGCGAACTTGCCAAGGAGAAGGGCCTTGCAATCACCGCCGGCACCCAGCGGCGCCATCAGAATACTTACCTCGAGGGCTTCAAGTACGTCCAGGATGGTGCCATCGGGGATATCCTCGGCGGCGCGGTTTACTGGGGCGGCGGTTCGTCGTGGGAGCAGCCGCGCAAACCCGGCTGGAGCAACGCGGATTACATGATCAAGAACTGGGCGAACTTCGTCGAGATGTCCGGCGATCACATCATCGAGCAGCACGTGCATAATATCGACGTGATGACGTGGTTCCTCGGCGGCCCGCCAAGAGTTGCCATTGGATTCGGCGCCCGAATGCGCCGCAACACGGGCAACCAGTTCGATTTCTTCAGCGTCGATTTCCAGTTCAGTAAGAACCGCGTTCACGTTCACAGCATGTGCCGCCAGATCGACGGCTGCTACGGCCGCATCAGCGAAGAGCTCATCGGCCGGAAAGGCACGATGCGCAGCGGCCGCGTCAAGCTCTTCAGCAAGAAGAAACTCGCCAGGTTGGAGCTGCCCGTCCACCGCAATCCGTACGTGCAGGAGCACGTCGACCTGCTCGAGGGCGTCATCAAGGGGAAGCTCTTCAATGAAGCGAAGACCGTGGCTGAGAGCACCATGACCGGCATGATGGGCCGCATCTCCGCGTATACCGGCAAGCCCGTGCGATGGAGCGACGTGGCGTCGCCCGAGGGCCGACTAACGAAACTCCAGTTATCGCCGACGGCGGAAGACTTTGAAAAGGGCGACGTGAAAGTGCCCGAGGAGAAACCGCCGATCCCGGGGAGGGAAGCCTGATCCGGGAAAGCGACTCGCAGAGCAACGAAGGCATCGATCGGCTCAGCCGGGACTCGGCCGGCAGCGGAACTTACGTGCCGGCCGGCTCTGTATTGTGGGCAGCGATCCCTTTGCCTGCCAGCAATTTCGCGCCATTTTGCGAATGCCGGCATGGTTTTCTGTTGACTCATTGCACGGGTGAAGTTAGAATCCAGTGTCGAATTTGTGACGGCGGAGCCACTGTAGAACAGGAGAAAGAATATGGCAAGGCGACCAAGGCAAGGGCGTCGTGGCAGCGCTGGCTCACCCATACCGCTGATCATCTTCATCGTGCTGTTTGTGTTCTCGTTTGCCGGCTTTGTGATGATGTTGAAGGAAAACCACCGCCTCAGGGACGACATCCACGGCAGCGAGCCGGCCAAAGCTCTTGCGGAGAGATATCTGCCGCAGCGGCAGGAGAATCAGAAAACAAAAGGCTATCTCTATATCATTGACGATCAGTTGAAGAGGCTGCAGACGAAAACAGCAGACTACAACGACCTCCGCGACTATGTCGGGTTCGATGAAAAAGGCATCGCCGCACACAAGCGGCACGTCGACGAAATGCGCGAACAGAAGAACGTGAAGGCCGGCGACAACGACACCGACACGATGGTTGTATACGAGGAACGGCTCGAGACCTACAATCAGGAACTCCAGCA
>JAUWKK010000372.1 GCA_030614245.1 Planctomycetota bacterium
AACGTGGCCGGCGACGTGCCCCGGCAGCTTCCCGTTGTGGTCGCGTGCGTAGCGGTCGATTGCCTGCCTCAACTGGAACAGGCTCAACTCGAGCTCCCCGCACCGCGCTTCATCAGCGGAATCACCGAGGTCGGGCACGGTGATCACTGTCAGGACGGCGGTCACCGTCACGACTGTCAGGAACTCCAACCGGCTGAAGCCGTTCAATCGTCTGGAGGTTCTTTGAACATGCCGGCTCAACAAGCCCCTCCTTTCCTACCAGTTATCAGTTATCAGTAAGCAGTGAAGAATGATGATGCTGAACGAGGAAACATCTGGCGAATACCCCCTTTATTCCTTGGCCACTGAATACCACTCACTGGCCACTGAATACCGCTCACTGGCTTACCGATCGTCGTAATCGGCATTGTTGGCGATGAATGCGCCTGTCTCCGAGCTGAAGTGCCAACCCGTGGCCGGATCGCCTTCGGCTGTAATCGGGCCTGCGGCGGTCCCGACGGTCACACCTGCCGCATTGTCCACGGCACCGGCTGCCGGCAGCGGGTTAGCCGGGATGCCCTGCTTGAGGTATGGCCCGTACGGGAAATTAGTCGTATCCTTCGTATCCGATGTGTTACCGGCAGCATCAGAGTACATCGCCAACTGATATGCAAAAGCCTCTTCGACATCAGCGTGTGCAACGGCGGCTGCGGCACCCGCTTTGTGTGTAGCGATGATGCCCGGATAATTGCTGTTATGCTGATGGTAGTAGAGCTCGATCGCGTTGCGCACGGACGCGAGGTTGGAGCCCAGCGCGGATACCTTGGCGTCCGTCGCAGAATCTCCGAACTGCGGTATCGCAACAGCAGCCAGGATGCCGATGATGATGACGACGATCAGAAGCTCAACAAGCGTGAAAGCATTCTCTGCAACATTTTGCCTGATTCGGTGTAGCAGTTTCATTTCCGTTTCCTCCAAAAATCACATCTCAATCCATTGTCGCACAGGCGTCGCGCCTGCGGTTTCGTTCCAGACACATCGTCAAGCCGGGCAATACCTCCTTTCAGTCACCTGTGTAGTTTACAAGACTCCCCTGGATAACTTAAACAATGGCATAAACAACGATAACGCAATGAAGCCCACGACGGCTCCCATCACAACAATGATGAGCGGTTCGACCATTGCGGTGAGCGCCCGCAGGCGGTTCTCGACTTCTTCGTCGTAGAAGTCGGCTAACCGGATCATCACCGCGCCGCAGCTTCCGGTCATCTCGGATGTCGTTACCATCTGTTTGACGGCAGGCGGAAACAGGCTGCTTTGAGCGAAAGGCTCCGCCAGGCTGCGGCCTTGCTGCACGTTGTTCGTCACCGTGTCGAGAAACTCCTTGTATTGTCCGCTGCCGACAGTGCCGCGTGTAACCTCAACGCCATCGAGCAGAGGGATGCCGCTTTCGAGCATCACTCCAAGTGTTCTCAGCAGTCGCGCCGAATAGGCCGCTCGAAAGACCTTTCCGGCCATCGGCGACCTCAGCTTCGCATGGTCCAGCAACCGCCGGCCGATATCTGTCCGGGAAAACATAATGCCCCCGGCTATCGCCGCTCCTATCGCCAGAAGTATAATCAACCAGTGCCCCACCAGCACATCCGCTATGAAGATCAATGTCTTGGTGGTTGCCGGCAGGACATCTTCCTTGCCCTCGAAGACAACCATAAATCGCGGCAGCACAAAGGTTACCATGAATATCGCCACAGCAATCGAGATCAGCGATAGTACTGCCGGATACGCCAGTGCCGCCCGGACTTTCGACTTCAGACCCTCCTGCATTCTTTGAAATTGCGACATCTTGCCAAGCATATCGCCAAGAAAGCCGCCCATCTCTCCGGCCCGAACCATACTCACGTACACCGGCGAGAATATTCTCGGATGCCTTCCCAGTGCAGTTGAGAGCATCTTTCCACTCGTCACATCAAGCCTCACCGTGCTGACTGCTTCCTGCAGCCGAGGATTGTGCGTCTGCTTCGTGATGGCATCCAGGCTCTCGGTCAGATTCGACCCCGTTTCCATCAGCAGCGCCAGTTGTGACGTGAAAAACATCACATCACCCGACGATACGCGCGACAGTATCGGCAATTCACTTCCCGCCAAAAGGCGACTCGCCAAGAGGCGTCCATCTCACTTCGTGAATATTATCGGCCATGGAGCGTCTTGACTCTAGGTCTCATGATACTCATCGTCATTATCGGCTCACCGGGCAGTCAAAACAGGAGAAATCGCAATGAAACCGCTTATGATGGCCGCCGCTGCAATCCTGATAATCGCCGGCTGTGGTGAGGTAATGCGGCACCAGGAGGTTGATGTCGCCGCAATGGAGCCGACGTGCTACTACCCGCCGGGCGAACTGCCCGAAGTTCAATTCCCCATCGTGGAAAAGCCGCCCATTCTACCGCAAGTTATTGAACAGCAATCAGTTATGGCAGAACAGGCCGTCGAACAGCCACCGCCTGCGCAGCAGAATATCGAACAGCCGGCAGCGGAGCCGCAGGATGGCGGCGACCAACTGCCTGCCGCTCCACAAGCGCCGCAAGAGCAAGCAGTTACGCCAAGTCAGCCCGCCACCCCGCCGGTACCGGCTATTGTTGCTCCCCCCCCACCGGTAGTCGTCGTGCAGCCTGCGCCGGTGATTATCGTCGAGCCTGCGCCTGTTCTCCCTCCTCCGATGGTCGTCGTGCAGGAGACGGTCATTTATGAGCGCTATGTGCCGGTCTTCATTCCGCCCAAGCCCCGCCGCACGCCGCTCAAGAGGCCCGTCATAGTCAACAAACACGAGCACAACACAATCGTAGTCAACCACCCCAGCCGGGAAGAGACCAAAGTCGAGACCGTACGGAAACGACAGCCTGAGCCGGCGAGGCAGCAGTCTTCGCCGCGGGTCGAGCGCATCAAGCGGCCTCGTCGTCAATCCGCACCTGTTTCAGCACCGGTTCGCACGACTGTCCAGCGCCCTCAGACTCGCCAGCCTGCAGCACGAACAGCTCCCGCGCCGAGTCCTAAAACCGTTGTGCCGCCACGGGTTA
>JAUWKK010000095.1 GCA_030614245.1 Planctomycetota bacterium
CACATTCGCGGCTGACGGCCCGCAATTCTTCGCCAGCCCCACCATTGAGCACATCCTCACGCGCGCGGCGCATGAGATACCCCATTAGTTGGGGTTATAAGGACGCTCCTCCGCCGGCTTAACTGCTACTCTCGGCCGGCCTTCCACCACGCGAGCCAACGGTTGACGGCGCGCTCGCGTTCGGCCGCCGGGGCTTTAGGATTAAAGCCGAACGTCTGCTTCGTTAATCGTTTGAGCGACAGCAGGCTCTTGGCTCGCACGTTCTCGTCCTCGTCGTCGAGTCCCTCGATGAGCGCCGCGATCACGCGCGGATCGTCGAAGGCGCCCAGTGCAAATGCCGCCGCGGCCCGCACGTGAGCTTCGTCGTCGCCCAGCGAGCGGATCAGAGGCTTGACGGCCGACTTCTTTCCCTGCCGCCCGATGGCGAGCACCGCATCGGCGCGGATGAGGGCATCCTTGTCGGTGAGGCACTTGAGCAGGGCCTTGCTCGCCTCTTTGCCGCCGATGAGCCCGAGCGCCTCGACGGCCGCACGCCGCACGAGCAGTTCCTTGTCGGCCAGCGCGTTCAACAGATCGGGCGTGAGGGCCGTCTCGCGGCTTCGACCCAGTATCGCCGCACAGCGTGCTCGAACGTTCCCAGCCGGGTGCCGCGCGAGCGCGCGCTTGAGCAGCGCGTGCGCCCTCGCTCCCAGAGCGAGCAGCTCCTTCTCGGCCGCCATCCGCTCGGTGTGCTTCGATGATCCCAACTGGTCGATAAGATCGTGCGTCCGGGTGCGCTCGCCGGCGAGGAGGGAGCTTCCGAGCAGCAACAGGCTGCCAGGATATGATCGGAGGTTCATTTTCGAATCAGCCGGGCGCCGGC
The DNA here is from genome assembly GCA_030614245.1 of Planctomycetota bacterium. Classification (GTDB taxonomy): domain Bacteria; phylum Planctomycetota; class PUPC01; order JABMSA01; family JAUWKK01; genus JAUWKK01. The sequence goes on from JAUWKK010000095.1 coordinate 863, forward strand.
CCAGTTTGCGCGGTCGAAGACGTGCATCTCTTCGCCGAAATCGACCACGAGCGTAAGTTCGTCAACCGCCGAGACGTCGATGTCGATATCCCGCGGCTTATCGCCGCCGGAGAGTGCGCCATCCTCGGGTTTCCCCGGGAAGAGCGTCTTGCCGTCGCCGATGACGCGGAAAACGACGTGGCCGCGGCCCTGAGTCTCATCGTCGATACCGACCGTCGCAAGCATGCGCGCGAAGCCCTTGCCGAGGCTGTAGGTCAACTTGCATCGTGAATGGACCCCCAGGCCTTTCCGCCACGTTCGCCCGCCCATTGTGATCGTTCCGCCGCGCACGTTCCGGTCGCGGCGATAGTGCCACCACCAGGTTTTGCCGACGGGCTGCCGGGGGTCCCGCACGAACGGTTCTTCTACGACGCCGGCCGGCTCGAGTTCGGAAAGGAACACGACTCGCCCGCCGCTGAAGGTAATGCCGGCGATTGCGTCGCGCGGGATGGCGAGCGGCCCCCCGACGGCCGGCTTCCGCCCGCGCTGCTTGGCGTCCAGCCGTCCTATGGTGCCGGTGATCGAGCCGCCCTCGACGGTCATGACGTGGGCGGCCAGCCCCTCGGGCTGCTTCATCTTCGTACCCGGCGCGAGGGCGATCCCGAGCATCTTGTCGAACGTAAGCGGAATGTCGCCGAGCGCGCACTGAAACTGCACGCCTGCCGCGCCGACTGAGTTCAGCACGCCGGGCAGCCGGTCGCCGTTGAGCAGGATTACCGAGTCCTTCTCGGCGGGCACTTCGAGCAGTGTGTCGGCGAGTTCGCGCGGTGAATCGCAGGGCGCGGCGGCCGCGGCCTCGTGCTCGAACTCCATCGCGCGAATGTGATCGAACCTGACATCGACCGTACCCAGCGAGGCCGTTTTCAGCTTAAGCATGGCCTTTGTGCCGCCGGTGATGCGGCCGACGAGTATGTCCCCGTTGCGGAGCATCACGAGCGTCTGCCCGGCGCGCGGCGACGGCTGCACCTTGCGAAGGTGGGCCGAGAGCACCTCGCCCACGGGTACCCTCCGGAGCCGCCCACCCGCCCTGATCGACAGCGTGCCGTCGGCGGCGATGGCATCGATGGTGCCTTCAAGGCAGCTGCCGTCCATCATCTCGACTATATCGGCCCGGCCGCAGGGCGCCAAGAGCGCAATACCGCACAGCGTCGCAAGAATGAAGGCGGTCATGGTATAATGGCTGGTATTCAATTCACATTCTTCCCGGCTACTCGCTTGGCCTGTTCCATCTTGAACTTGTCCATGAGGCCCTTGTACTCTTCGCTCTTCTCGGTGTCTACTTCAAGTGTCCTGGCGAGTTCCATCGCCGCCCGCTGCAGTTGTGCATCGTTTTCGAAGTCGATGATATACATCTCGCCGCGTTCATCAGCGAGCTTGATCCGCAGCCAGGTTCGCAGCGACTTGCGGGCCGTAGCGCGGTCGTACCGGCCCTTGATAGAGTTGAACCACTCGTCGAAGCCGGGATAACGCTTGTCGTCATTGTCGTCGAAATGGGCGAGAGCTTCGAGTGCCTTGCGATCTTTCTCGCGGTGGTCGTTCCAGTATCGGTCGAGTTCACCGGAAAGCCTGAGCGTCTCGAAATCGCGCAGCTTGTGCGGCTCGATCAGGTTGTCGAGGAATATCTCGATATCGGGCATGATGCCGCCGCGTTCGCCCGGTGGATTGCGATGAATGCTGCGGCCCGATGGCAGATAATACTTGGCGACGGTGAGCTTGAGCGCGGCCTTGCCGCCGGCCGCGCGCAACGGCAGCACCTTCTGGACGCTGCCCTTGCCGTAGGTTCGGCTTCCGATGAGCGTCGCCCGCTTGTAGTCCTGGAGAGCGCCCGCGACGATCTCCGACGCGCTCGCGCTGCGCTGAGTTACGAGAACGACGAACGGCGTGTCGGGGTGCGTCTTCGCGTCGCGAGTGCGGAGCTCCTCGCGCGGGGCCATGAACGGATTGCGGCCGCGGCTGGATACTATCAGCTTGTCGTCCTTCAGGAACATGTCGGCAACGTCGCGGGCAGCCGTGAGCAGGCCGCCGAGATTATTGCGCAGATCGAGTATCAGGCCCTTCGCTTCCTGCTTCTCGAGATCGGTCAGCGCCTCCGCAAATTCCTCGGTGCTCTTCTCGCCGAACGCCGTCAGCTTGATATAGGCGATCCTGCCGGGCAGCATCTTGCTGTGAACGGTCGGCAGCTTGATGGACTCGCGGGTGACCGTGAACTGCTTGTTCTCCTTCCAGCCGGCTCTGCGGATGGTGACGGTGACCTTTGCATCGACCTTCCCGCGGAGGGTCCTGACGATATCTTCGGTATCGCGGTCCTTGGTCGGTACGCCGTCGACTTCGATGATCTCGTCGTACGAACGCAATCCCGCGCGATACGCCGGGCCGTAGTAAATCGGGCGGATGATGGTGAACGTTCGGTTTGACAGGTCGGTGCCGATGCCCGGGTATCCCACGTGGGCGCCGATGCCGGCGTACTCGCCGGTGATGCGTTCGCGGAACTTCTTCAGGTCATCCTCGGAGAAGTATGCGCTGAACGGGTCGAGCACTCCCGCAATTCCGGCAGCCGCGCCGTCGCGGAGCTCTTCGAGCGTAGCGGGTTCGTCGACGTGATACAAGCGGGCCGTGTTGAGTATCTCGTTGAGCAGCGGGTCCTTCAGCCCCTGGGAGTTCTGGAACTCCTTGGCGGTCTGAGTCTGTAGTCTTTCGATGCGCAGCAGGTTCTTAGCGAGTGCGCCTCGGAGTGTGGGCTCGGTCTGAAGCTCGGTGAGAATGGCCTGCACGTCGGCGTCGACGTCGCCGATCTCGGCGAGAGCCAGCGCACAAGCCTCACGGACGTCGCGGTCTTTCGTCTTGAACAACTTGCGAAGGGTGGAGTTTGACTTCTCGAGAGCTGCGTCGCTGGTCGCCGCTGAATAAAGCGACCGGGCGAGTATGATCTTCACTTTCGGGGACCCCACCTTGTCGAGCAGGTCGATGATCGCCACTTCGGAGGTCATTCTTCCGTATTCGCCCAGCAGCGTGGCGGCGAACTCGGCGATGGGTTCCTCGGAATGCTGCTCGACAAGCTTGCGCAGTTCCGGGATGCCGTTCTTAAGGTCACCCAGACTGCAAAGTGCCTTGGCGCAGGCGAGCCGCGCAGTGGGCTTCGCCGTGGGCAACGCCTTGCGGATGGAATCGGCCGCCCCGACGCCCAGCTCCGCGAGTTGAGTCGACTGCTGCCAGACCGGCCCGCCCTCGGTGATCCTGCCGATGATCAGCGCCACAGCGTCGTCGGTTTCGGCCGATACAGCGAATGAAATCAGCACGGCGCTCAACGCAACCGCACACACGGTGAATCGGTGCTTAGTCATTACGTTTCTCTTTCGTTCGAATGTAGGTGCAGTTCGCGAACCACCCTGCGTCTGCTCCACGTTTACTTCTCTTTGTTCTCGTCGACTCCCTCTTTGGGTTTCGGTGCGCCCTTTCGGTCTTTCAGTATTATATCGCCGAAGAACTCGGGTGAGAACCCTTTAAGCAGGCGATAACTGTCGTGATGCAGGAACAGCGCCGGCGACCAGCTCACCGATTTGCTCGTTTCGTTGCCGTCGTCGTCGATCACGGTGATGTTCAGGCCGAAGCGCGTGCCGTCTTCAGGGTCGATGTACTTGATGTAATCCCACGGCATTGCAGCTTCGTAAACGACGCCCGACTGGTTCGGCTTGATCTTCACGCGGTATTCGCCTTCAGGCTCCTTCCTGTTCCGCCGGTCATCCATCGGCTTGTCGACCAGGGCCTGAGTGAAGAGCAAGTCATCGCGTCTGTATTCGAAGCCGCCGTCGTTGGCGCAGTCGATGCTGATGATCAGGCCGTCGCCCGCCCAGTAGTTCAGATCAGCCTTGTAGCTGCGATGGATGCTGTCATCGACGTCGACGGCGATGTAGAGATACTTCTCGCTCCAACCGACGTAGAGCCGCGCGGAGAGGTCGTTCGGTCCGGCCCATCGGGGCGGCCAGGTATTTTTCGGGCGCTCCATCCAGGGGAGTAGTTCGGCGTTTCTCCCCGGCCCGGGCAGTATCAGTTCGATGGCGTCGGCTCCGTCGAGGCGCGCCGACTCGAACGCGTGCCAGTCGTCGTCGATGGCGCCGTCGATTGTCGGCGGGCGGTCGAACTTATACGCGACGAGTTTCGGCGGCATCTGCTCGACGAGCGCCTCGCGTGCGGCCGATAGGCGGTCGAACAGCCGCTCGGCCGTTACCGGATCGACGCGGGGATCGGCCAGCGCCTCGGCAGCGACGGCCTTGGCCTTGCCATAGCGGTGCAGTTGGATCAGCAGGCCGGCGGCTTTGAGGGCCGCCTCGTGCGCCCGTTCGAATTCCGCATCTGCACGGTGCTGCCGAAGCCGTTCGAGCAGGTATTCGACGCGGCCGGTAACGCGCTCGGTATCGATCTGGCCGTATCCGAAGCATCCGCGGTTGGACGCGACGCAGAACGTACCGCCGATCAGGCGAGCGGCTATGTGATCGACCGGCGGGGGGGCCACGCGCTGGAGCACGCCGCCGTCCCTGGCCGAGAGCAGCACCGCTGATGCCTCGAGCCGGTCGCCCCAGACCGCCACGCAGCCGGAGGCGACGTGCACGCCGCCACCCTGCACGCGGCCCAGAGGCACGCTCTCCCAGGTCTTCAGGCCGCTCTTCAGGTCGTAGCAAACGGCGAGATTGGCGTTCTCGCGATACAGCAGTGCCACCACGATGTCGCTGCCGACACCTATCGCCTCGATCTCGTTCGGCTTGAACGTCTCCGCCCAGAGCGGCTTGCCGGTGGTGGCGTCGAGAGCGGTCAGCTTGCCTTGCGCGGCGAGTGTGTTGGGCACGACTACGACCGCCGAGCCGTCGGGAGCAGCCACGATCGAGTTCACCGAGAAGGTGCACTTGTGGCTCCAAAGCTCGGCGCCTTTCACGATATCCACCATGTGGATGCGCGAATCGTTGAGCACGACGGCCATCCTGCCCCGCGAGGCGAACCGCGCGGGCAGGTCGGTCATCCTGTTGCCTTCGACCTCGAAGTCGACGAACGATCTTGCGTCGCCGGTTTTCGCATCGTATCCGATGATGCGCCCCGGCATCGTGGTGCAGACGGCTACGATTCCCTTTGACAACATCACCGAGTCGCGATGAGTACTCGCCGGGACGTTCTGCTCCCATATTTTCCGGCCCGAGGCGGAATCGATACAGGTCAGGCGTCCGCCGGTGCCCGTGATGTAGATGCGATCTCCGTCAGGCGCCCAGCCGTTGATGCGGTCGGCCTCGACCGTGATGATCGTGTCGAAGCCCTCGGCCCCTGGAATCGGCTTCGCCTTTCGCCTGACGTGGGGCAACAGCAGCCTCCGTGCCGTGCCGTGGGTGTAAAGCCAGAGCGTCCTGCCGGTTGCCGGATCGAGTGCGAGCATCTGCTGGAAGCTGGGCAGGATCAGCGAGTTATTTGTAACGATGACGCGCCCGGACCAGTTGCCCGGGCTCCGCGCCCAGAGCAGTTCACCGGTTTCGAGGTCGCGGCAGACAAGGTTATCGTAGGGGAGCCTCGCGCGGCGCAGCCCGCCGAAGAATACCTTCGAGAAGGCATTCTGGGAGATGAGCAGCGTCCCCTGTGCTCCGGGCGTTATGATGGGGCTGTTCAGCGTGAGTTGCGCCGGCGTGCGCCATTTCTTGATTATCGGTAGCGTCAAGACGGGATCGGCGGCATCTTGCAGCGCTCTGAACTCCGGTCGCTTCAGTTCGCGTTCGGCAATCTCACTTGCCGGGGCGAAATGGTCCGGCAGCATGGCGAAAGGGAATTCGTCGATCACGCGGTGTAGAGCAGCCGCGGCTTCATCGAGCCGGCCGGCCTTGCGGCAGATGCCGGCGATGCGGAAGAGTACTCCGGCGAGCTCGGGCGAGCGCGGATGCTCGCGGATGAATTGCTCGAGGTGGTAGATTGCCTTGCGCGGCTCGTCCTCGTATGCGTCGGCCAGCCGCAGGCGCGCGAGGCCTGCCGCCGTGCTGTTCGGGTACTGCCCGATGGCCTTCAGCCATGGCGAGCGGTCGCCGGGGCTGCCCTTCTCGATGAGTTCCGCCGCTGCGGCTTCGGGGCGCGCGTACGTCTCGCGACCGTGTGCGTCGATGATACTGTCGATGCGCGCCCGCGCAAACCATCCACAGCGGGTGCTCAGGCCGCTCGTAAACGAGTGCATGCTCGCGCGATGCTCGGATAGCAGCCGCTGCCATGTATCGACGGCCCGGGGCCAATTCCCGAGCTGCTCGTGAGCCTCCGCGAGACCGACGAGGGCTTCAATCCGGCTGGTATTCGCTCGTGCATGTTCGAGCGCGCGCTTGGAATGTTTCGCTGCGTCCTGCCAGCGCAATGCTTCGGCTGAGTTATAGGCCTGGCCGAGATGAAAGGCCGTCAGTTCGCTGTGTATTTTCGAGCGCAGTGTATCATCCTGTGCAAGCTCGAGTGCCTCGGCGAGATGTCGGCGTGCCGGCTCGATGTCGCCACGGCGCCGCGCGATGGCGCCGAGTTCGTAATGGGCTTCCGCCGCCGTGGCCGGGTTCTTCAGTTTTGCTGCGAGCCGTTTCTGCGTCTGTTGCCAGGGTTCGATAACCTGTAGCCCCTGCTCCCACGCTATCAGCAGTCGGCCGCCCGCAATCACGAGGTTCCCCGGGCGGCTGCGGCCGTCCCATCGCCAGACGGCGCTTGCCTTGCCGGTCTTTGGGTCGATGCGATAGAGCGCTTCGGTCGTCGGCACGAGCAGGCCATCGGCGGCAAGTGCGGGGCAGCCTGCGGGATCGCCTTCCAGCGCATCAGATTCCCACAGGAGCTTTCCGGTGACTGCGTTTATAGCTGCGGCGTTCCTGCCGGAGACGATGACGAGGTCGCCGACGATGCCTGCGAGGTAGCGCCGTCCGTCGCGGGGCTGGCGCCAGAGCAGTTCACCGGTGCGCGCATCGAACGCGAAGATGAAGTCGCTGTCCTGCGGCGCGGCGAATACCCTACCGCCTGCTGCGATGACCGGGTTGTTGGCCCAGCGTTTCGATTGGCGGATGCCGAAATGCTTCAACTGCGGCAGGAGGAAGTTATATCGGTGCAGCCACCTGGTGGAGCCGTCGTTCTGGTCGACGGCGGCGATGACGCCGGTATTCGAGCATGCGAAGATGAGGCCGCCGTAAGCCGCCGCCGGCGCGGGTGTCGAGCCGATGCCGAGATGGTCCGGCGAATTGTGCGAGCAGAGGAACACCCGCCGGAGCAGCTTGCCCGTCGTCCGGTCGAACATTGCGAGGCACGACTCGGCCTCCTGCCGAAACCGCGTGACGGCGCACCAGACGTGATTGCCGGTGACAACCGGCGGCGAGAGGATGCTGTCGGGCCCGAGCAGCGCTCCGTCGCCCGTGGCGTCGGCGTCATCGGGAGGGGCGACATCTTCGCTGGCCTTCCAGACGAGTTCGCCGTCTCGCGCCCGAATGGCGTGCGGACGGCCGCCGAGAACGGTATAGTAGATGCCGTCGAGCAGATGCCCGCTGCAGATGCGATCATCGAGCCTTTCGAGCCCTGGCAGCGGCGGGTTCTCGGGAAAAGCCCAAAGGCGTTTGCCGTCGCGGTCGAATGCCGCCGCTGCGACGGTTCCGGAGATGATCGTGCGGCTGCCGTCATCGACGGGCCGGCAGATAAGCGGGATTGGGCGGTTTAGGTACTGCGCTCCCGAGATCATTTTGTCGCTGATATCGGGCTGGGGCCAGGAGAAGGTCCAGGCGGTGTGGCCGCGGTCGACGAATCCAGGCGCGATAGCCGATTGTGCGGGCGAGCCGCCGAGAATGGGCCACGTGCTGCTCGTGCTGCTTACCGGCTTGAGTTCGG
>JAUWKK010000184.1 GCA_030614245.1 Planctomycetota bacterium
ACACATCCTCACATTCGCGGCATACTAGATTCCCCACGATTGGAGGTCAGACTCATACTCCGACTAATCAGTAATCAGTAACCGGCAAGGGTGGCACGTTCAAGCAGAGCTTCGACGTGGAGCACGCACGGCCAACCTGAGAAGGTTGACCGTGGCACCCGGCGCAGATACAGTCTGCCGCTTGGATACTCCGTCGGTCTTGACTCTGTTCGGATATGCTGGTATCGTCTTCGCGGAGACTTTGCCTTCGCAAGAGGATAACGAGCCATGAGCGAACAGATCAGCCGGCGCAAATTGCTCGGGGCGGGGTTGGCGGCCGGGGCCGCGTGTTACGGCATCTCGCTGCTGGGGAGCACGTCAGGCACGAGATGGAAGGGCTTCAAGCCCAATTCCCTCCGAAAAGGCGTCTTTGTGGTGCGCGGCGAGAACCCGCGCGAGATCACAAGAAAGGCAGTGATGATGGCCGGCGGCATGGACAAGCTCGTCAGCCGGGGCGATAAAGTGCTTATCAAGCCCAATATCGCATGGGATCGCGTGCCCGAGATGTGTGCGAACACCAATCCGGAAGTCGTTGCAGCGCTGGTCGAGCTGTGCCGCGAGGCCGGTGCGCGCCAAGTCGTCGTCCTCGATCATACATGTTCCACCAATCCCGAGCCGTCATACATATCCAGCGGCATCAAGGAATCCGCATCCCATGCCGGAGCGAAGGTCGAGTACGTCGATAAGACACGCTTTGTTCCGGTCAGGATCGAAGACGGCTATGCACTCGATTCCTGGGCATTTTACGAAGAAGTCCTCACCTGCGACGTCTTGATAAACGTGCCCGTGGCCAAGCATCACAGCACGTCGAAACTGACGATGGCCCTGAAAAACGCCTTTGGAATGGTCGGCCTGGATCGCGGTAAGCTGCACAAGGACATACATCGCAAGATTGCCGATCTCAACCGCGTCGTCAAGGTCGATCTCGTTGTCCTCGATGCATACCGCCGCCTGGTGAGGCACGGCCCGACCGGCGGACGTCTTGGTGATGTTGACAACAGCCGCCAGACAGCACGGCGCGTCATTGTCAGCACGGATCGGGTCGCCGCCGACGCCTATGGTGCTACGCTGTTCGGTTTCAAACCTGAGGACATCGGACACATCAGGTATTCACACGAATGTGGCCTCGGCACGATGGACTTCAAGGCGTTGACCTTCGAGGAAACAACCGTTTGACGGCCTGCCGGGCAATCCGCCCGAGAGAACAGCGAGGAATCAGTGGCGATCAAATGCCGGCAATGCGGGCATGATTACGATGTTACACTGTTTCAGTTCGGGCATACAGTCCAATGCGATTGCGGCGCGGTTGTGGCGATGCAAGGTGGGGCGGCAGATGGCGCACAGCCGCTGAAGGCAAGGCGTAAATGGTCGCGCCGCCGGAAGATACTCACCGGCTGCGGGACGTTTCTGGCATTGCTGCTGATCGTACTGCTCGGTGGTGCACTGTGGCTCTACTGCAAGCTCGACCTCGACGAGCCGGAGCCGCGCGCGGTTGATCACTTCCTCTGCGATGATGTCGATGGCTTCATCGCGGTGAATGTATCCGCCGGCGACGCGGCAATCCGCGAGTTCATGCTCGAGATACTGAAGATGGCTCGGGTGAATGTCTCTGCATCGCAGCTTCCGGAGCCTCTCGCTGCGGAGGTGGCGCCCGGTGATACCGTCCTCGATCTGCCAGGGGTGCTGCCGGCACGGTTTGCGGTCTTCTATCGGTTCAGGAAGGAGGAAACAGGCGACGAAGCATATTGTGTGGCCTCGCCCCCTGAACTGCCGCTCATTTACTGCGCCGGCGGAGCTGTCTACATCCGGCGCCTGGGCGAGAAGATGGCGGCAAGTGATCCGCTCGCTCTGTGGGATTGCGACGGCGTTCCCGTGCTGCGATTGCAGCAGGTCAGCAGGCGGCGCAGGCTGGTCACGGGCAATGCCTGGATCAACGAAACGGTCGAGACGAACACGCATGTCGCGTTGCTGAACAGGACACTCTTCGTCAGCCCTGACCGGGAGGGCATTCGGGTCGGCATCGCGCGCTTCCGCTCGGCGGCTCCCGATGGCCCGAATGGGCGTCTCAAGGCGATCTGCGACAGGCTCGATTTCAGCAGCGACGTAGTCGCCGCCGCGCGCAAGGAGGATGGCGAGATAAGGCGCCTGCTGCGGATGACAGAGAACACCCCGGCAGACGAACTGCCACCCGACGAGTGCATGCTGGTGAAATACGGGGTCGATCCGGACATGATGCTGGCCGTGGGCGTGCAGGTCGACTTCGAGACGGCCGAGAAGGTTGTCTGCAAAGGTTTTATCCTGTGTCCCGATGCTGCCACTGCGGGGACGTTCGACGGCCTCCTGACGGAGTTCCTTCCCTGGCTCGGCTCACCCCATGCGGTCTTCAAGGTGACCCGAACGCGTGTTACCGGCTCAATCGTCGAAGTCGAGTTTACCGTGGAAGGACTTCTAACGCTGATACGGGCGAAAGTGGCATCCTTCAGGCGGTGAAATGCCGCTTGCGTCACGACATGCCGGGAGGTGTTCAGATAACAGGCACGGCCAACGGAGGACGGCTGCCCGTGGCACCCGGGAACCGTCGCGGGCACATGCCCCGGCACAGGCTATCTGTCGCAGCACGACCCCAGTCGTTCATCGCTCCCCGGTCGGCGGGCATTCGAAAATATCTTGACTTCATGCGCTGGTCGGCGTATACTATTTAGGGTCTGAGAAATGCGATTTCGTTGGCCCAATGGGGCACGGCTGCGTTTTGAGAAGTATCCCTTTGCGCCTGAGGACCCCATCCTCGGGTGTTTTCTTGTGTTCGTTCGGGAGCGTGCAGTTGCCTGTCGGCACCGTGTGAAGCGGCACGAGGTCGTGATGTTCGAGTTGGTGGTACAGGTTGAATTTGCTGCTGCTCACAGACTGCGAGGCTACAGTGGCGAATGTGAGAATCTTCACGGACACAACTGGCAAATCGATGTCTATTTACGGGGCGATCGACTCAACGAACTCGGCATGCTGATTGACTTCAAGGATGCTAAGCAGCACGTCAACGCCGTTCTCCGGATGCTCGACCACAAGTATCTCAACGATCTGGACTACTTCAGCGAGAGGAATCCGACGACCGAGCACGTAGCACGTTTCGTGGCGGAGGAACTTGCCCGCCGCGTGCCGCCGGAAGTGCGGATTCATCGCGTAACCGCTTGGGAATCGGGGCGTTGCGGAGCGACTTATTGGCAGGAGGGTAATCCGTAACTCACAATGGCACCAATACTTCAGCTAGCATTGGATTTTTCCGAGACCGCTCGTGCTCTCCGTTGCGCCCGAGAGGCGGTGGCCGCTGGAATCAAGTGGATCGAAGCCGGGACGCCGCTGATCAAGAGCGAAGGGCTCGACTGCGTGCGTGCGCTGAGGAAGGAATTTCCGCAGGCCACCATCGTAGCGGACCTCAAGACGATGGACGCTGGGCGTGCGGAGATGGAAATGGCCGCCAAGGCTGGCGCCGACGTCGGAACGGTAATGGCAGCGGCCTCGGACGCCACCATCGATGAATGCATCGAAGCCGGCAGGAATTACGGTATTCGTGTTGCCGTAGACCTGTTGAACGTGCGCGATCCGGCCGAGAGAGCCGCCCAGATGACGAAACTCGGGCCGAGTTACTTGGGCGTACACGTCCCGATTGACGACCAGATGCGGGGGCGTGCGTCGTTTGATGTGCTCCGTAAAGTCGTCGAGGTTGCCACTGTCCCCGTCGCCATTGCAGGCGGCATAAACTCTGAGACGGCGATTGATGCGATCAATGCGGGCGCTGAAATCCTGATTGTCGGCGGCGCGATCATCAAGTCGGAGGACGCAAGGGCGGCCAGCGAGGAGATGCTCAGGGCAATCGAGACCGGCGAAAGGATCGAGACGAAGCTTTACAAACGCGTCTCCGGGGAGAATGTCCGCGATGTGCTCGCACAGGTCTCGACGGCCAATATCTGCGACGGCAACCACAGAATGCCGTCCCTGCCGAACTTGCGGCCGGTCAGCGACGGCTTGAAGATGGCCGGACCGGCCGTGACCGTCCGGACTATCGCCGGCGACTGGGCCAAGCCTGTCGAGGCGATCGATGTCGCAGCCGCTGGCGATGTGATCGTCGTCCAAACCGACGGCGAAGAGGCGGTCTGGGGCGAACTTGCCACGCACAGCGCCAGGATCAAGGGCCTCGCCGGTGTCGCAATCGATGGCGCAGTCCGCGACGTGGCCGACATCAGGGAGATGGGCTTCCCCGTCTTCGCACGCACGATCCAGCCCACGGCAGGCGAGCCCAAGGGACTTGGTGAAATCAATGCGCCGATCCATATAGGCGGCGTAAAAATCTGTCTCGGGGACTGGATTGTGGGCGACGACGATGGTGTTGTGGCTATCCCCCGGGGAAAAGTTGCTGAGATCGCCAACAGGGCGATGGACTGCCTGGAGAAGGAGAACCGCATCCGCAGGGAGATCGAGGCGGGGCGGTCGTCATTGGCCAAGGTCGTTGACCTGCTTCGCTGGGAGAAGCAGTGAAGATACGTCAAACGGGAACCAAATGAGCTGTTGGCGATGTTACTGCATACTGAGTGCTCAAGGAGGACCGGCCGATGATGATGTGTAGCATCTGCGGGAAGAACGCCGCTACCGTCCACATCGTCGAGATCGACGATAATCAGAAGAAAGAAATCCACCTTTGCGAAAGCTGTGCGCACGAACAGAATATCGGCATGCCGCATACGCTGTCGCTAAACGATATTCTTTCGGGCCTGATCGAGGCCCAATCGAGCAAGGAAGCGCCCGAGCTCAGCGGGGTCCATTGCCCGTCTTGCGGGATCACCTATGGCGAGTTCCGCTCGGGCGGCAGCCTCGGCTGTGCGCGGGACTACGAGGTCTTCCGCAAGGGGCTTCTGCCTTTCCTCGAGAGGATTCACGGCAGCACAAGGCACCGTGGCAAGGTGTCGTCGCGTGCCGGGCGTGACACGGCGGATGCCTATCGCCTGGCGGAACTCAGGCACAATCTGAAGAGGGCAATCGATGCGGAGGAATACGAGAAAGCCGCGCAGATTCGCGACGAGATCCACGAACTTAAAGAGGGGATTCGGGATGGATCTGAATGAGCTTCCGACCAGGGCCGGTGAATGGCTCAAGGGAAGCGGCCCGGACTCGGATATTGTCATAGCAAGCCGCATCAGGCTCGCACGGAACCTGGCCGATTATCCTTTCTCCAGCCGTGCTTCCGCTCAGCAGAAGGAAGAGAACAGCGCGCTCCTCAAGCGTGCCATCATGGGCAGTGATATCGGCCTGAAACTGGTGTATTACGACCTCAACAACACCGCTGAACTCGACCGCCGCATGCTCGTCGAGCGACATCTCATCAGCAAGGAGCACGCAGACGGAGACGGCAGTCGAGGCGTCATAATCAGCCGGAACGAAATCCTCAGCATAATGATCAACGAGGAAGACCACTTGCGTATTCAGGTGCTCCAATCGGGCTTGCAACTGACCGCAGCGTGGGAGGCGATCGACAGAATAGATGATGTCATAGACCATGATGTCGGCTATGCGTTTTCGGATGAGTTGGGCTATCTCACGGCCTGTCCGACAAACGTTGGAACCGGAATGCGGGCGTCGGTCATGCTCCACTTGCCGGCGCTCGGCTTCACCAAGCAGATCGACAAGGTAATGCGGGCGATCAACAAGATGAACCTGGCCGTTCGCGGTCTTTATGGCGAGGGGACGCAGTTTTCCGGGAGTTTCTACCAGATTTCCAACCAGGTCACACTGGGCAAATCTGAGGCTGAGATCCTGGACATCATCGGCAGTACAGCCCCGCGTATCATTGAATACGAACGTCAAGCGCGGCAAGCACTTCTGGCACATAACCGCGAGAGGCTGGAGGACAAGATATGGAGAGCTCTCGGAGTGCTCAAAAACACCCGAACCATCTCCTCGGACGAAACAATCGACCTGTTATCGTATTTACGTCTTGGAATTAATCTCGAGATTGTCGATAATCTTGATATGAGCGTGGTTAATCAACTGTTTGTGCTTACGCTGCCGGCCCATCTGCAAAAGCTGGATGGCCGGG
>JAUWKK010000324.1 GCA_030614245.1 Planctomycetota bacterium
CGCTGCGCCCTCGGGCAGACTCCCGGCCAGCAGCCTGAGTACCTGCTCGTGCGTGCCTCTTGTCGTGTTCGGGCGGGGAACCGTCATTTGGGATATTTCAGTTGCCGGCGGCCTTCAGATACTGCGCCGCAGGAGCGCTGCTGTTTCTTCGATCCCGAAGGCTGCGTGCATATTCTGGACGGCCTGGCCGGCGGCGCCCTTGATGGTGTTGTCGATTGCCGAGACGATGACGGCGCGTCCGGTTCGCTCATCGGCCGCGGCGGAGATGTCGCAGAAGTTCGTCCCCGCAACCTGCTTGAGATTCACGCGCTCGGGCGCGTTGAAGATGCGTATGAACGGCTCGCCCGCGTAGAACTCCCGCCAGCAGGCGAGAAGCTCTTCACTTGTGGCCTCGCAGGCCGCGTAGGTCGTCGTCAGGATGCCTCGGTCGAGCGGCGCCAGGTGCGGCTGGAAGACGACGGCGAGCTCGCGTCCGGCGGCCAGGCCGAGTTCCTGTTCGATCTCGGGGCGGTGCTTGTGCCCGAGAAACGCGTAGCCCCGAACGTCCTCGTTGCAGGTTATGAAGAGGTTATTCGCTTTCTGCGACCACGTGCGGCCGGCTCCGCTCAAGCCGCTGACGGCGTTGATGCATATTGCCTTTCCGTCGACCAGCCCGGCCCTCAGCAGCGGAATCAGCGGCAGGAGCGCGGCGGTCGGGTAGCATCCGGGGTTCGAGATCAGCCGCGCATCGCGAAGCTGCTTGCGGTATATCTCCGTCAGCCCGTAGACGGTTTCGGCGAGCAGGTCGGGGCATTCGTGCTTCCCGCCGTAGAATCGCTCGTAGAGAGCGGGGGCCTTCAGCCGGAACTCGCCGCCTATATCGATCACCTTAACGCCGCCATCGAGCAGTTGCGGAGCGAGCCGCATCGAGTCCGGCGTCTTCTTGGCCATGAAGACGACGTCGCACTGATCGATCATCCTGCTGACGTCGGGCTTGCAGGTCTTCTGCGAGATTGAACCGCTCAGCGCCGGCAGCACGTCGGCGATATCGCGGTCGGCGGCATGGTCCGACCCCAGAAACGTCAGCTCGGCCTCCGGATGGCCGACGAGTATCCTGATCAAGCCTTCGCCAACCTGTCCGGTGGAGCCGATAATGCCAACTCGAATCATCTTGATGCTCTCACGTTGCGGCCGGTTACGATGACGATGGATGCACGGTGCAGCCTGGCGTCTATTCAACGATGATCTCAGTCTCGAATCGCCGCAGAAGATCGGCGCAGACGATCAGAAAGATGAACGGCACGGCGACGCCTCGGACGATAATCCCCGAGAACAGCGCGCACAGCGGGAACGCCGCCAGCGAGCCTATCAGACCGAGCGCCAATGCACGATGGAAGGCATCGCGCGTTATTCGCCAGACGCGGGCAGCCTTGCCCAAAGCACTGAGCCACACCCACAGCAGGCACACCAGCCCGACAATGCCAAGCTCCGATAGCGTCACGAAAAACTGCCCGAACGTGTCGGCCTCGTCGCTGCCGATGTTGAAGACTTCCGGCTCATCGGTGTCATAGTGCAGCCTTGCGGTGGGATACCACTCGATTTCCCTGATGATGGCCCGATTGTAGCTGCCGGCTCCTCTGCCGAAGAACGCGAGCCCCGGCTTCTTGATGAGCGCATTTCGGAACGCGGTGATTGCGGCGCTCCAGCCCTTGTAGCGGCGCGCGGCGCGCGGCTCCGCGAAATCGTGGTGCTCCCACACGACGCTCCGAGTCTGCTTCTTGCACAGGCTGTAGAGATCGTTGATATCCTGCTGCTCTTTGCCGCTGAGGCTGATCTTGCGCTCCTTCAGGTCGTCCCTGATGAACGTCAGCAGTCTGCGGGCGTCATTGTAGCGTTCGCAATCCTGGGCGACGCGCAGCTCCGTGCCCCAGTATTTCCGCGTGGATTTCTCGATGGATTCGTCATTGTCGACAGCCTTGCCCAGGGCTGCCTGGGCTTTCCGGCGTTTGTCGGCCGTCTTGATGGCCTTCAGCTTCTTTGCGGCCTCGATGAGCGGCTCCGGGGCGCTCGAAAAGCCCTCGACCTCGCCGATGAAGCGGTCGAGCACGTCGTTGCGGCCGTAGATGAGCTCCTCCGCGCGTCGCATCAGGCCTCGGTTGTCCAGCAGGTAGTTGTTGTCCACGAATGGCGTTACGGATGCGATGACGGCATCAATGTGTTGCGGCCGAAGCGCCTTGGCTCCGAGCCATCCGCCAGCTAGCGCGAGCACGACCATCCCGCCCAGGAGCACCCGCCCGCGCAGCGCACTTATCACGCCGAGACCCAGCAGAAGCCCCAGCAGAGGGCCGCCCGAGAGGGACATCGCGACGCCGACGAACACCGTCGCGACGAGCGACAGCCGCATAAGGCATCCGCCACGATAGAGCGCAATGGCGAAAACGACCGGCAGTGCCAGCGCGAGATACACGCTCAGAACATTGCGGTTGCCGAAAGTGCCTCGGACGCCAAAGAACGATTCGGTGGGGTGGTATTGACACAATGCAACGATCACGACGACCGAAGCGACAAGCGTGAACGCCCCCGCAGCCCGCCGGAGCACTTCGCGATCCGTGATGCAGTTGGCGAGCACCACGTATGCGATCAGGAAGTATTCGATGAGTTGGACTGTCTCTTTGACGGCCTCGCCCTTCAGGCCGCCGGCGAGCATCGAGAGGCACGCCGCAGCGACAAGCGCGAAGCACGACGGCGTGGGAAGCCGCACGAGCCGGTCGGACTTGACGAACAGCACCTTCGCCACCCAAAGCAGGAAAGTGAGGCCGACTAAGAGATCGACAAGCGTGACGAAAGTGCCCTCGTCGCCACCGAGTCGCAGTCGAAACGACCACTGAGTGGGCGCAACTACGATTATGACGAGAGCGGCGGAAGCGAGGAACTGATCGAGCCGGGATTTGGTTTTCAAGTGGGTGTGTTCCTTAATTCAATGTGTCTCCGTTGCTACTCCTTGGGCGTTGCGTTGTTGGGTTTTGCGGCTTGGCCTTTGGGTGCGGCCTTCGGCCTTGGGCTTGAGGGAGCAGGTCTTATCTTCCCCATTCTGCTCGCGTCTTTCTTAGCCATCCGGACGTTCCTTGACATCACCGAACTCCTTATCAGAAAACGTGGTCGCAATACTGTATCCTGTTTGCCCCGGCATCTCAATCGTCAGATCATACTTTTCTCTGCAGATGTACAAGGCTTGGGTATCGTAAATCCATTCTCCGGTAGTATTCTCATAAACCTTCACATCCTTCAGCAACAGCTCCCTTTCTGCCCCGGAATCTGAGAAGAGTTCCACATAGCCAAAGTACACGAGGTTAACTTTGTGGTCCCGCACGAAGAGCCAATCCGCCTCCGGGATGTCGTGGAGATACTCCCATACATCCTCGTCTCCGAAGCGGTTCGTGGCTCCAATACGCATGCCGATTCTCGGAATGAACCTGAATTTCTCGGCATAAGAAGCAATGAGGCCGAGTCCCA
>JAUWKK010000271.1 GCA_030614245.1 Planctomycetota bacterium
ACGCGGCCAGGAATCAGCTTGCATGCGGTTCGAGTTGAAAACATGCATTGCCTCTGGAGCACGGTTGTCCAGCATGCCTCAAGATATGGGATCATACCCGATTTGAGCGACTTCGGGCGAAACACCCTGGGCAGGGGTAGCTTGCTTCATGCGGCTGCTCGGCGTATAATACCGTCAGAATCAACGGGAAGACGCCGGATTGCCGAGAATTCCCGCAATCCATGGGCGCGGCCGGCGCCCGTTTATTGATAGAAAAGGAGTCGCGCATGGCCAAGGGCACAAGAGACATAACGAATCTCATCCTCAATGTGGCCAGAGACGTCCGCAAGGAGATCGGCACCGATGTGGCATCGGAGTTCACACAGCGCCGGCGCTGGCCTATCTCCTGCACCGTCGGGCCCGGCCTCGAAGGAGCCATCGCCTGCCTGAGCAAAGTTGGATACGTTGACGGCTCGCACGGCCTGTTGGTATACAGGGGATACGACATATTCGACCTGTGCGCGCGATCCACGTTCGAAGAGGTCACTTACCTGCTGCTGAAAGGCCGATTGCCCTCTGCCCGGCAACTTAACTCGTTCAAGAAAAAGCTCGCAGCCTATCGCAAGGCTCCCTCAACCCTTCGCCTGCTGATGGGCTTCCCGGTGGAGAATATGAACACAATGGCCGCGTTGCGTCTCGGCGCAAACCTGAAGCGGCAGGAGTTCACGTATATCGACCGTGAGAGTGCGCGCCCCGATGTTTCAAGCGCGATCAGCACCGACGAAGATTCAATCCCGATGGAGACTCCTCCACGCGGCGAACCTCACGCCATCTACGAGTTTGATCGCAAACAGTATCATGCTCGAAACATCAGGAGAGACAGGCTTGCAGGGCCGTCCGGCTTCGATTCCTGCTGCCACCTGATCGCGGGCATTCCAACAATAGCAGCAGCGATATCAAGGCTCAGGCGGGGGGAGATGCCTATCGAGCCGGATCCCGATCTCAGCCACGCGGCCAACTACATGTACATGCTCACGGGCAAACGGCCATCACCGCTCGATGAACGCATCATGGACGTAGCGCTCATCCTCCACGCCGACCACGGAATGAACGCCAGCACGTTTGCTACTCTTGTGGTCGCTTCGACACTATCGGATATCTATATCTCCGTCGGCTCGGGCATAGCCGCGCTGAGTGGCCCGCTTCACGGCGGCGCCAACGAAGAGGTCCTCAGGCAGCTTCGCAGGATCGGCGACGCGTCGAACGCGGACGAATGGTGCAAGAAGACCCTAGCCAGAAAGCACAAGGTCTTCGGCTTCGGCCATCGTGTTTACAAGACATACGATCCGCGCGCCAGGGTGCTCAAGCCGCTCGTGGCCTATCTCGCCAAGACCCACCCTGAAGCCAAACCGCTGCTCAAGACCGCAGAGGCTCTCGAAGAGGCCGTCGTCAGTACGCTCGGAGCCGAGAAGGGAATCTATCCGAATGTCGATTTCTATTCCGGCCTCATCTATACCTGCATGGGCTTGCCGACGGACATGTTTACTTCAACCTTCGCCGTCGCGAGGGTCTCAGGCTGGACCGCCCGCGTCCTCGAATACCTGGAAATGAACCGCATCTTCCGCCCGAGGGCTCTATACGTCGGCCCGCTCAACAAGGAATACGTGCCGATCGAGCAGCGTTGAATGCATCGAGCAGGCTTTGCAGCCTGTAAGGAGCTCCCGGCCATCTGATACGTGATCTTTCGTCGTGAATTCCGCCGACAACCGTGGCAGTTTGATAACATTAACCCGGCCGCGCTAAGTGCGAGATATGCCTGACAGCAGCGACATCAAGTGGGAGATCGAGTTCTTCGAGGGTGTTGTCGAAGCCAGCCCCGACTGCTGCGAAGCACTCAAAGCATTAGCCGACCTCTACACCAGAGCCGGCCGGTACCGCGACGGCCTCGAGCTCGACCTGAAGCTCGCCGAACTGCTGCCAGACGACGCACTCGTGCATTACAACCTCGCGTGCAGCCACTCACTGACCGGCGCGCTCGACGCCGCTGTCGCAGCGCTCAGCCGCGCCGTCGAATTAGGCTATCTCGAACTCGACTGGATGGAGCAGGACTCCGACCTCGACAACATCCGCCACGACGACCGCTACCACGCCGTAGCACAGCGCATCCGCGAGATCGTGGGACAGTAGTGCATGCCCCGGGATGTGCGGCTCCCGCAGAGCCCTGAGCTCTATTATGTATTTAGCGGGCCTTTAGTGGGGCGGAACTGCCGATTCGCCCATCAATCACTCGATCCACCCGCCGCCGAGGACGGTATCACCATCGTAGAAGACGGCCGCCTGGCCGGGTGCAACGGCACGCTGCGGCTGATCGAAGATCACCTCTGCCCGGTCGCCGGACGGCTCGATCCGAGCCGGCGCCCCGCGATGAAGATAGCGGATCTTCACGTCCGCACGAAAGGACTCGAGCGGTGACTCCACGGCCATCCAGTTGACGTCCGAGACCGCCAGCCTGTCGCGGAAGAGCGCTTCCTCGGGGCCGATGATAATCCTGTTGGCTTCGGCGTCGATCTTCACCCCGTACCGCCGCGAGCCGTGTGCGCCGAGGCGCCGACGCTGACCGATGGTGTAGAACTGCACGCCATCGTGCCGGCCGACGAGTTTTCCGTCGAGGTCGACGATCTCGCCCGGGCGGATTCGGTCGCCGAGGCGCTCGGCCAGGAAACGCGGGGTATTGGCATCGGGTACGAAACAAATCTCCTGGCTTTCGGGGCGTTCGAGAGCCTGCACCGCCAGGCGGCGCTCCAGGGCGATCTCGCGCACTTGTTTCTTCGTCAGATCCCCCAGCGGCAGCATCAGCTTTGCCAACTGCTCCTGCGTCAGCCGTGACAGGACGTAAGACTGGTCCTTTCCTGCATCGATGCCCCGCCGAATGGCCAGACGGGAGCCGACTCTTCCGATCCGGGCGTAGTGGCCCGTGGCGATGTGATCGGCGCCTGTCTCCTCCGCCGCTCGCATCATGGCGGCGAACTTGACGGCCCGATTGCACATTACGCAGGGATTGGGAGTTCGGCCGCGGCTGTATTCGCTGCAGAAGTAATCGACCAGCATCTCGCAGCCCGGCTCGGGCTCCACGCATTTCAACCGGATGCCCAGGTCGCCCGCCGCACTCGATGCACCGGAAGGGGCAAGCTGACCGATCATCAGGTGAAGCCCGGTCACGTCGAAACCCCGCTCGGTCAGCAACGCCGCCGCAACAGTGCTGTCGACTCCGCCGCTCATTGCACCGCTCACGCGGCGTGCATCGGTGTTCGAAGCCTGGCCTGGATTGTCCATGTATCCCTTTTAGCCGGGGCCACGCGATATGTCAATGGAGAAATACATTGATTCGGCGGCCGTTGAAAGGCGCTCCATCTATTGACAACCGGCGGCAGGCCGTTACAATGCGCAATGTCGCCGACGTATAATTTAAGGAGTAATGACATGCCGAAGTACCTTGAACTTGAAGTCTCGCTGATGTATGCGGAACCGAGAATATGGCGAAGATTCCTCATCGCTTCAGACGCCAGTTTCGCTGACCTGCACTACGCGATACAGATCGCGTGCGATTGGGAAGACTACCATCTCTATGAGTTCTTCGAGATGAAGAAGAAACCGACCAGCCGAGGGGGCAGGCATGGAGAGTCGATAGCAAGGCCGGAAGGCTCCTCGATTGATGATGAGGATGCGCCATCCGCTGAAGATATCCGCATCGGATCGTACTTCACCAAGAAAGGCAAGGCATGCCTCTATCTCTACGACTTCGGTGATAGCTGGGAGCATCTGGTCGAGCTGAAGAAGATCGTCGAAGAGCCGAAGAAGTTCAACGGGCGGCTGACAGGCGGCGAGAGAGCTTTCCCGCCTGAAGACTGCGGGGGCATCTACGGCTACGAAACGTGTTGCACCGCCGCGACAATCAGCGAGAGCGAACTCCTCGAACTTGACGAAGACACCGGGTGCGAAATTGGAGAGCGCAAGGATTGGATAGGCGAGTGGCACCCGGAGGATTTCGATCTGGAGAAGGCGAAGAAGCGGTTCGATTGCTGATTCCTGGGGATGGTATGCCCACTCGAACGGCTTACTTGTGAGAAGACCACCTTGACTGATGAGCGAAGCCCGTATCTGTTCGACGTGGACCTGGAACGATTCTGGAACGACGATGCGGCCAGCCGGGGGAAGCCATTCTCCACCGACAAACCGCAAGTGCCGCTCGGCATCAACATGCCGCCGACTGTGATCTGGAACGAGCTCGGCCTGCCTATCCCCGCGAACGCCGGTGTCGAGGTGACAAGCCCGTATCAGGTCGATCTCGATCTTCGGCGGCGATACAACGACAAGGCCGAGCGGATCGTCGGCAGGCGCATCTTCACCGAGGATGAGCCGCCGCCCGATTCGCATTTTCCACCGGTGAAGGGCATCACCGATATCTTCGAGGCACCCCCGCAG
>JAUWKK010000203.1 GCA_030614245.1 Planctomycetota bacterium
CACATTCGCGCCTGACCGCCAGCAATTCTTCGCCAGCCCCAGCATTAAACACATCCTCACATTCGCCGCACACAAGATACCCCACGATCTGGACACAGACTCCTGCAAAAAACTTCCCTTGCAAATGTAACATCTACCGGCTATACTAATAGTGAGCCGGGAAGTTCGGTTTTATGTAGAGCTTATGAAGTTCCGCCGTTGTGAGAGGAAGACCAATTTGATACGGGTCAAATCACGAGCAAATGAGCCGATCGAGAAGCTGATGCGGCGCTTCAAGAAGAAATGCGAGAAAGAAGGCTTGATAAAGAGCATCAAGCGATCCTCGTATTACGAGAAGCCGAGTGCTCGCCGGCGTCGCAAAGAGCGCAAGTCTCAGAAGCGCGTGGCGAAGCAACAGGCGCTGTTCGGTACGCGGTAAGCATCAGTGTCCAGTGATCAGTATCCAGTGATCAATATCCAGTGATCAGTATTATGGTTGTTTACTGCCTACTGCTTACTGCTTACTGGCTGAAGTTCCGCATCAAGATCATTACAGGGCAGGCCAACCAGCCAGCCTGACTTAACATCAGCAGCGGGATACTCACAAGAACGCGGGGAAGCGATGCCGGGCCAGGAAGCCTGTAGTGATGTCGTCATTGAGACCGAGAACCTGACGAAAATCTACAAGGATTTCTTCGGTCGCCCCACTGTGCGGGCCGTTGACGGTCTCACGTTCACGGTTCGTCGTGGTGAAGTATTCGGCTTGCTCGGCCCGAACGGCTCTGGCAAGACGACAACGACGAAACTTCTTCTGGGACTGCTGTTCCCCACCAGCGGCAGCGCGAGGGTGCTGGGCAAGTCTTCCACGGATGTCTCCGTCAAAGAGCAGATCGGTTTTCTGCCGGAGGAGTCCTATCTGTATCGTTTTCTCGATGCGGACGAGACTCTGGATTTCTACGGCCGGCTGTTCGGCATGCCGCGAGCCGAGCGCCGGCGCAGAGTCGACGAACTGATCGAGACGGTAGGCCTGAAAGACGCCCGCAGGCGGCAGCTCAAGGAGTACTCCAAGGGCATGTCGCGGCGTATCGGCCTGGCCCAGGCACTCATCAACAACCCCGAAGTGATCTTCCTCGACGAGCCCACCAGCGGCCTCGATCCGATCGGCAGCCGCGAAGTGAAGGACCTCATTCTCCGCCTCAAGAGCGAAGGCAAAACCGTGCTGCTGTGCTCGCACCTGCTGGCGGACGTGGAAGACGTCTGCGACCGAATCGCAATGCTCGTCAAGGGCAAGCTCCGCCGGATTGGCCCGGTCAAGGACCTCCTGGCGATCAAGAGCTCCTTGCAGGTGCGTATCGCGAATCCCGGCAAGGGCCTCGAGGCGAGAGTCCGCGATCTGGTAAAAGCCTGCGGCGGCGAAGTTGAGGCCATCGGACATCCCAACGAAACGCTCGAAGACCTCTTCCTCGATACGCTCGGGCTGAAAAAGCCGGCCGCCGGGCACGGAGACACCGCCCAAGCCGATGCGCCGCCGGATTCAGTCGCAGAAATCAGCAGCACGGATGAAACCGCGGATAAACACAGATAAACACAGATACCGACCCGCCTGCGATTCTGGCAGGTTCTTAATAATCAGCGTTCATCAGCGTTTATCTGTGGCCGTCTTTCTTGAGATGACTGATCACCGCATGGGTGGCACGTTCAAGCGCAGCTTGGACGTGGGCCAAGCACGGCCGACTGTGGACAGTTGACCGTGGCACCCGGAAGCAAGCGAAGCACCCCGATGACACCGAGCCGGCTGTCACGTCCAAGAGACACATCCCGATACGCAGGGCGTAGGGGCGGTTCGCGAACCGCCCCTACATGGGCCGTCGCGTCGTTGACGCTTCGAGAAGCGCTTCGCAAGCGCGTGCTCCTGATCGTCGGGCTGTTCATGCTGCTGCTGATCGCCACGACGCCGTTCTTTGGAATGGCCCGCCTGGACGCGATTCAACTGGTCGAGCGCGTCTCGCTGGCGGCAATGACGTTCCTCGGCCTGATACCGATCCTGCTAATCGCCGCCACGGGCATTCCGGCGGAAATCGAGTCCAAACGGATATACTCGATCACGAGCAAGCCGGTCAGCAGGCTGGTGTATCTGATGGGCCGGGTGATCGGAATCGCACTGCTTGCAGCACTGATGCTGAGCGTGATGAGCACGTTCACCATTGTGGTGATCCGCCTGCTGGCTCTCAAGCCGACCGTCACGGTCACGGCGCGCCAATCGCACGCCAGGCGGGACGACCTGCTGCTGACGACCCTCAGCGAAGGCCAGATGCTCGCATGCATAGGCGAAGACGCTGAAAACTACACTGTGAGCCTGCCGGAGAACCAGGGCGTGACAGTGGCACGCATCAGCCGCGACGATGTTGAAGTCGACCAGGAAAAGGATATCGCCACAGTCAAGGCCGAGACGGCCAGGCTGATGCACAACGGCCAGGTGCTGGCCGAAGTCCGGAAGGGCAAGCAGTTTATCGTGGCCGAGATGGCCCTGAAGGACTGCGTCGTGCGCCTGCCCGAGGACCTTCAGGTGTGGACGGGGACAATCGCGCGCGAGACGGCGTCGAAGCCGCGCGGCACGACGATAGCAGCCGAACGGGTCATAAGGCCGGCCAAACAGGTATTCTTCAGTGTCGGTAGATGGAGCTGCGATGTCGACACGGGCCGCATCCACTTGTCGGCCACTCGCCTCATCGAAGGCGAAATATGGTGCTATCGCGACATTGAATGTAGAGGCGGTTCGCGCACCGCCCCTACGGCTGCGCCACAGGCGCCGGCAGATGATACGGTCCGAGGCTGGTTCCACTGCAACGGCCTCTTCGGGCATAAGCCGGCCCGCGAACAAGAGGGTATCGACAAGGCGACGCTTCATCTTGAACTGAGCAATCCCGTCACCGGCCAGGTCTGCCCGGTCATCACACAGGCCAGGAGGGTCCTGGGCGAACTCGTAGCCGAGATTTCGTGCCCGAAAGAACTGCCGGCAGGCGGGCTTCTGAACGTCAGG
The DNA here is from genome assembly GCA_030614245.1 of Planctomycetota bacterium. Lineage (GTDB taxonomy): Bacteria > Planctomycetota > PUPC01 > JABMSA01 > JAUWKK01 > JAUWKK01. The sequence continues at coordinate 3,020 of JAUWKK010000203.1, forward strand.
ATAGTCGAGACGGACCCGCCGACGAGTCTCGACATGATGGTGCTGGTCAGCCCGCGCAATCGGGTGGTGCGGTGGCACTTCGAGGGGCTGAACGACTGGCTGCTGGAAGAGCAGGTGCGCGTGCGGCTATTCTTCGTCGTGCGGTTCCAGGGCCTGCCCGGCAGCGTCCGGCCGGCTCTCGTGCCGGTCAAGGTGATCAGCCCAACAACGGGCAAGGTACTCGTCGTGCGTGAAGTGATGCTGCACAACGAAGTTCCCCTCACGTTCGAGTTCGACCGCTCGCTCATCGACAGGGACGGCAGCGTGGACATAGCCATCGACTATGTGAAGGACGATTTCAGGCTGCAGATTCAGCCCGACAAGGTGCCGGTGTATCTGCTGGCGCGCCCGAGGCTGTTCGAGTTGAGTTTCCTCAAGGCCGTGCTGCTGGTATACATGCAACTGCTGCTGGTCGCTATGTGTGCGACGATGTGGTCGACTATTGTCTCGGGCTACGTGGCCGCGCTGGCGACGGTCGTGTTTTACATGTGGGGCATCGGCAGCGAGTTCATCTCCAACGTGCTGCAATCCGGTGAAATGATAGGCGGTACGCTCCAGTCAGGACGGTCGGCCGCGCAGAACCCGTTCCTGGTGCGCTCAATCTTCGAGTTCGTTCAGACGAACATAATGTGGATAATGATTCATTTCTTCCCGAATCTGGCGAAGTTCACGGGCACGCGATACGTGCTCGACCGTTTTGACGTGCCGGTCGCGCTGGTCATGGAGTGCCTGGCGACGACGCTGTTTTATGGGGCCGTATTCTTCGTTCTGGCGTGGGTATTCTTCCGCCGGCGGGAGTTCCGGTAATGAGCTGGTTCAGACGACATCCCAATACAGCCCAGGTGCTGGTGATTGTGCTGCTGCTTGCGCTGATTTACGTGCTTCAGGGGCGGATTCGTGCCGGGCGCGAGGAAGGCCGGCTGGTTCAGAGTTCGCCGCTGGTCGAGGCGCGCGTCAGCGAAGACGTGCTCTCGTGGGCGATGGGCTGGGCCATCGCCGGATTCCGGCAGGTCGGCGTTACTATTGCCTGGCTCGAACTGGACAACGCGAAAGAGCGGCGCGACTACTTCGAGTACAGGATGCTTTGCGACTGGATATCCTACCTCCAGCCGGAGATAGAATCCGTATGGGCGTATAACTCCTGGAATCTGGCGTATAACATCTCGGTGATGGCCGAATCGGAACAGGAAGGCTGGAGATGGGTGCAGGAAGGCATACGGATGGCCAGGAAAGGCGTCCGCCGAAAGCCGCTCTCCTCGAACCTGTACCGCCATCTGGCCTGGATCTACTACGACAAGTGCGCAGGCCAGGCCAGGGACCCCGCCAGCAGATCGTCTTACTACAAGAAAATGGTAATCGAAACCACCGGCATTCATCCCTACCAGCACACGATAGATATAATGAAGCGAGCCTGGGAGATCGACCGCTGCGGGCGAGTCGTGCACGCCAGGATGATACCGCATTCGTACGCAGCCCTCGCTGTGGAGGCCGCCCTCGCAGGCGATCTCGAAAACATGAAACACTATCGCCTGGAGGCCATCAAATGGTTCGAAGACATCGCGGATGCCTACAACCTCAGGCCGGACAGGGACGACACAAAGAAGAGAACCGATGAACTCCGACTGCGCCTGAGAGGCTACGAGGCCGAAGAAGACGCCGCGAAAGCCGCCCGTAAGGGCAATATCGACGGCGAGATGAAGCGCATAAAGCAGGCCTACAACTTCTGGATAGATGTATTCAAAGCCGATGAGCTCGGCAAGGAGCCGCTCGCACACCTCAAGGGTATCCTGGCACGCTACGAAAGAGCACTGGAGGACGAACAGGACTCTGAAGCGGCAGCGGCGATCCTCGAGAAGATCACCGCAACATGGCTCTTGCTGCAAGAGAAGTACCGCCTGCCCGAAAAGGCCATAGACAAGGCGCTCGCCAGCCTCTCGGAACGCCACAAGGCGCTTGCCGTCGAGAGCGAGGATGCAGGCGACCTCGACGGGGCGCGCCATCATGCCCTCTCGCTGGGAGCTCTTACCCTCGGCCTCTATCGGCGCCAGAGGCCGGACGAGATTTCCGCCCCCCTTGTCAAGGGGGCCGCGAGGCTCCAGACGAAACTCGCCGAGCGCCTCAGGGCCGCCGGGAAGGATGAGCCGGCCGACGGCCTCCTGCTTGAAGCTGCCGAACTGTGGCGCAGTCTGTTTGACCGCCACCAGGTTGAAGAAGACGGCAAGCCAACTCTCCAGCGGGCACTGAACTGCTACGAGAGACTGGAGAAAGACGCCGGCACACAGTTGATCGAGGTGCTGATGCGAGAGGCCGACCTGTACCTCGCCATTCTCAACTACACGAAGAACCCCTCGAATGTCGACGCCACCATACTCGACCGTGCTATAGTCATGCGGCTGCTTCCGGCGGATGGCGAAGATGCCGCAACCGCGGCCGCCGAAGACATCCTCGCAGCCGTGAAGAGCAGAGGGGACGCCGAGCTCCGCCGTCTTGGCAAGGCCGACGTTGCTGATCGCCTCAAAAAAGAATCCGCCGATTTCCGCCGCGAACTCGCCAAAATGCCGAATGA
>JAUWKK010000217.1 GCA_030614245.1 Planctomycetota bacterium
CGCCCGTCTCCAGAGTCACCGGCTTCGTGCCGCCCGTGGCAGTGTCGCCCTTGTAGCCGGGGGGGGCTTCGGTGACCTTCAACTCGACCGCCGGCGGAAGGGCGATCTCGATCACGTCGCCTTCGTACATGGTGACACTGATACTCTCATTCTCCTTGAGGAACTTGGCGAGCGGCTCCATGATGTTCTCGGAAACGGGCACTTGCTCGTAAGTCTCGGGGTCCATGAAGATGTAGCCGGAGCTGTCGCGATAGAGGTACTCGAGCTCTCTGCGCTCGACAATCGCTTGTTCGATAGGCTCTTTCGCCCGGAAAGTGTGCTCGGCGATGGCGCCCGTGCGGAGGTTCCGCAGCTTCGTCTTGACGAAAGCGGGGCCCTTGCCGGGCTTCCTGTGATGAAACCAGATTATCTGGTGAACGACGTCATTGACGATGATCGTCATTCCGTTCTTCAGGTCATTGCTTGATATCATCAATCTCCTCCGATTTACCCCTGGGTGCAGCGGTCAACGGTTTTCCGTTCACGTGCAAGCCGGGCTTGAACGTGCCACCCCGGCGGGCAGGTATCACAGTCTCGAGCAGCGCATGCGGTCGAGGGCCTTTGGTTCCGATGTGAGGACCTCATGGCCGCTTTCGGTGATGAGGACCATGTCTTCGATTCTGACGCCGCCCCAGCCCGCCCCGGCGGGCCGGCCCGGGATGTATATCCCAGGCTCGACTGTGAAGACCATTCCGGGTTCGAGCACGTCCTTCGACTCGGCGGCGATCCTCGGGCCTTCGTGGACTTCCATCCCCACGCCGTGGCCGGTGCCGTGTTCGAAGCGTTTGCCGTAGCCCTTCGTCCTGATATACTCTCGCGCGGCGGCATCGACGTGCGAACACTCGACGCCGGGGGCGGCGGCTTCGATACTCCGCCGCTGGGCCTCGAGAACAATCTCGTATATCCGCTTGAGCCTGGAGGGTATTTTAGGCGGGAGCAGTGTGCGTGTCAAGTCGCAATTATAGAGGTCGCGGCGGGCGCCCCAATCGACGAGCACGGTCGATCCGCGTCTTGCGGGCCTGTCGGTGCAGCGAGCATGGGGCAGCGAGCCCCGGGCGCCTACCGCCACTATCGATGGGAACGCATCCCGATCCGCACCGAGCCTGCGCATCTCGAAGCCGAGCCGCGCGGCGATCATTCGTTCCGACATCCCCGGCCTTATCCGCCTGCGGGTGGCCCTGAAAGCTCTCTGAGCGATCTCGATGCACCGGCGGATCAGCTCGATCTCGCGCTCCGTCTTGATCAGACGCATCTTGCTCACCAGCCCCTTCGCAGCCTTCAACTTGATGCCCTGCAACTCTTTCCGAAGGGCCTTGTACTCGGTCTGCATGAGCGAGCTAACTTCGCATAAGACGCCGGCACAACGATGCTTGCGGGCCAAACGGCCCGATACTGCCTGGAGCGATTCAGTTCGCTTGACGACCTCGAAGTCGGGGGCTTCGGACTCCGCCTGCTCTGTGTAACGCGAATCCGTGATGATGTACTGCTTCTTCAGCCCGATGAAGAGGTAAGCGTCGTCGCCCATGTATCCGCTGAGATACCTAACGTGCACCGGATTCGAGACGATGAGCGCCCGCTGGGAGCGCTTCTTAAGATGTGAGCGAATCTCCTCGCAGCGCTGTGCTGATTCGTCTCGAATCGCTCTTCGACTCATATCCAGTCCTCGCCCGCCTCAGGATGGGCGGGCCGCAATGTACTAGTGTAGGGGCGTTTCGCGAAGCGCCCCTACTATGTCGGCCAGGTTCTCAATGTGCTCTTCGGCAAGGCGGTTCCGCAGACCGGCCACAATTTCGGTGCAAACGCTATAATTCCGGAACAGAGCGGTGCCGACGCCCACCGCTGAAGCTCCCGCGATGATGAACTGCAGCGCATCATCGGCGCACGTGATGCCGCCCATGCCGATGATCGGCGTGCCGGTCTCTCGTGCGGCCAGGTAGACGCGGTGAACGAGCAGCACGGCGATCGGCCGGATGGCAGGCCCTGAGAGCCCGCCGACGCGATTGCCCAGCAGCGGCCGCCGGGTGCGCGTGTCGATTACCATGCCGGGCAGCGTGTTGATCAGCGAGATGATGTCCGCCCCGGCTTCTATGCACGCCTGTGCGACGGCGGTGATGTCGGGCGCCGCCGGCGTCAGCTTCGCGATGACGGGCAGTTGCGTGGCGTTTCTCACGTTGGCGACCGCCTTTGCGGCGGTCTCGGGCTGCGAGCCGAACGCCATGCCGCCTCTCTTCACGTTTGGACAGGAGATATTAACCTCGAGAGCGCTCAGCACATTTGCATTATCCGAGTTCGAGATCGTCTCGGCCACTCGGGCGTATTCATCGAACGAATGCCCGGCAATAATGGCGATCAGCCTCGGGCCGAGATCGCGCAAGTTCGGCAGGATTTTCTCGACGAAAGCGTCGACGCCCGGATTCTGCAAGCCGATGCTGTTGAGCATACCCGATGGCGTCTCGGCCACGCGGGGCGGCGGATTGCCCAGACGCGGCTCGAGCGTTATGCCCTTGAGCACGATAGCTCCCGGCGACCGGCGGTCGAAGTCGTGGATGCGCGAGAACTCCTCGCCGAAACCGAACGTTCCGGACGCGATCACGACCGGATTGGCCAGCTTCACGCCTGCCAGGTCCACTTCAAGGTTGACTTTTCCCGGCTCCATAGTACCTCGATTACCAGATCACATCCGCCGCGTTGAATACTGGGCCGTCGACGCAGACACGCTTGTATGCCGGCTGTCCGTCGACGAGAATCCGGCATGCGCATCCCGCGCAGGCTCCTATGCCGCATCCCATTCGTTCTTCCATTGACACCTGGCATGGGATGCCGGCCTCTGCGGCGAGTTCGGCGACTCTTTCGAGCATCGGCCTCGGGCCGCACGCGAGGACGAGCGCGGCGTTGCGGCGGGCCTTCAGTCGTTCGGCCAGCAGGTCTGTCACGAACCCCGTGCAGCATCCGTCGCGCGGCTGCATAGTCGCCACGAGCGAGTCGGCTCCTATAGCGGCCAGTTCGGTCAGTTCGTTCATGCCGTCAGGGCGTAGCTGCATATCGAGTGGGACATCGTGCTCGAAGCCGGCAAATGCGGTGACTTGCCGCCCCTGGCGGACGAGCCGCTCGGCAAGGAACGGCAGGACGGCCGCGCCGGTGCCGCCCCCGACTATGAACGCCGGCACGGGCTCGCCCTCGATATCGAAGCCGTTGCCGATCGGCCCCATCACGTCGATGAGCTCGCCCGGCTTACAGCCGCGAAACACCCGCGTGCCGTGGCCCACCACCTTGACGAGCGCGCAGACAGTGTCGCCGGCGACCCGATGGATGGAGAACGGCCGGCGCAGCATCATTTGGCTGTCAGGCTGTATCAGATTGATGAACTGCCCCGGGCGCGCGGCAGCGGCGATCCGGCTTTCCCGCAGCGAGAGGACATAATGATCGCCCTCGCGCGGCTCGACAGCCGTCACGGCAACACGCGCCGCATATACGACGGAGCGGGCGGCGGAGTCTGATGTCAAGATTGAATCTCCGCGATAAGAAGTAAACAGTGAAGACCACTGACCACTGATTGCATTCTTGCCTGCCGGTGGGCAGGGCCGGGCACATAATAACAGGAAGGGCTTGAGGTTTCCAGACCCGCATTCCGGCGGCGGCAATTCTGGGTGGGGCGGCCTGTCGATGTTTTGCGATTCCCGGGGGCCGGCCTGCTCGAGAGGGCGTTTCCCCTTGAACTTGCCCGTCCGGTTCCCGATAATTGACTGTCATGCTGAGCGCTGAGCGAAGCATGTTCCATGATTTGGACGTCTGCTGCGCTAAAGATTCTTCGCTTCGCTCGGAATGATTTGGAGTGAGTATCGATGGCTAAGAAATCGAAAACATCCGGACGTGGGGGCAGTTTCCGCCAGAGGCGGACGAGCGCCTGCCGGCCAAAGGCCGGAAACGCCCCAGCCCCCAGCGGCTGGCAGGGATATCTGCACGAGACGTGCGGCCTGCCGCTGAGCCTGCTGTTCATTGCGCCGATGCTGATCGGCTATGAAGCGGGTCTGATGCTCATCAGTCCCGACCGGCAGAGCTGGGCCGGCGGCGTGGTGAGGGAGACGCTTTTCAATCTGCTCGGCTCGGACGGAATGGTGGTGCTGAACGTCGTCGTGCTGGGAGGGGTGCTGGCGGGCTTCTGGTGGCTGAAACGCCGGCGGAGCATGCACATTCGGTATTACCCCGTGCTGCTCGTGGAGAGTGCGGTGTATGCGTTTTTCTTCGGCTGGATGGTGCTGGCGGTGATAGACATCGCCCAGTTGCCTGTGGCGATGGGCAGGCTGGAGAATGCGATCGGGAAGACGGCCGACAACGTGGTGCTGTCGATCGGCGCCGGCGTGTATGAGGAGATCGTCTTCCGGGTGCTGTTGATGACCGGCATCTGCATGCTGGTGCGGAAGGGCTGGGATACGAGGCCGGCGGTTGCGGCGGGTCTCGCGGTGGTCATTTCATCGCTGATATTCGCCGCGTGCCATCACATCGGTTCGGCGGGCGACCCGTTCCGATGGCACGCATTCAGCTTCAGGTTCGTATCCGGCTCGCTTTTCGGGGTGATCTATCTCTGCCGCGGCCTGGCCGTTGCCGCATACACGCACGCCTTCTACGATATTATTGTCACACTCGGCAGGACATGATTCAGTAATCAGTTATCAGTAAACTGGCCACTGAACACTGGCCACTGGATACTGGCCACTGGATACTGGCCACTGACGGGAGCGCCGCATCTCAGGCGGTCTCGCGCTTCTTTTTGGGGAGGGACGGGAGCTTGGGGATTTCACCGCGGACGAGTTCGGCGGTGACGGTATACTCGCTGATGTCCTTGCGGCTGGGCAGTTCGAACATCACATCGAGGAGTATCTCTTCGACGACCGAACGGAGTGCCCTGGCGCCCGTTTCGCGGTCGCGAGCCTTATGGACGATCTCGAGCAGGGCATCGTCGGTGAAATCGAGTTTCACGCCTTCCATCTCGAAGAACTTCTCGTACTGGCGCGCGATGGCGTTCCTGGGCTTGGTCGTGATCTCGATCATCTCGTCGTCGGTCAGCGGGGTGAGTCCGACGACTACCGGCAGCCTGCCGACGAACTCCGGGATGAGGCCGAACTGGAGCAGGTCTTCGGGCTGGAGTTGCCGCAGCAACTGGGCGTTCGAGCGTTCATCTATGGCGGTGCTGTCGAATCCGATGACTTTCTTGCCCAGTCGCGCGGAGACGATCTTCTCGATGCCGCTGAATGTTCCGCCGCATATGAAGAG